>NZ_JVVG01000052.1:0-31053 GCF_001053265.1 Carnobacterium sp. 1290_CSPC | reverse complement strand
AAAACACCTTATGAAATCTTTTATAAAACTGTGTTGCACTTAATTTGACAATTTAAGATATAAAAAAACCAAATGCGATTTTTGAGTTCAAACCCTTGATTTTTCCCAAAAATGGGCGTAAACTTTCACTATTGCAGATAAAATTTACATTTGGATTGGTAGCTCAGTTGGTAGAGCAACTGACTCTTAATCAGTGGGTCCAGGGTTCGAGCCCCTGCCAGTCCATTAAAAAAAGGCACTAAATCAATGTTTTGATAATATTGATTTAGCGCCTTTTTGGATTGAATTTGAAAAGTAGCGAAAATACTTTATATAAAGTTTGAGAAATATTGAGTAATTTAAAATATAAACGAATCTCTAACGACATCATATTTTTGACCATCTGTAATTGAATCTACACCAAATGATTCACCGGTGTACAGAACTCGACCAATATACTCTAAGGGAATAGTCTTATTGAGTTCGCTCTGAAATACATCAACATCAATAATCTTAATCTCTTTCGCTCCTTCGTAATACTATATCTCAGTTCTATTTTATTTAAATTGATAGACGGATATATCCGCTATTTTTACTTCCTTGATATTTCTAATAAAGTAAGAAAATCATAAAAAATGATGCAAGGTTATATGCATTATACTGCTATTTTCTGTTGTAATTGAAAAACATTATATAAATTGCCGCTTTCATTTTCTAAATCGATGTGTTAGTATCGGAGATACATTCATATAGTAGTGACATTTGGGGTGCCGAAAGCTGAGATTATACCCATTGAACCTGACACAGTTAATACTGGCGAAGGGAAATGTAAAAATGTTTATGATACGGAAACTATCGGACCAAGTGTGTCTGGATAGTTTATTAAAGTGTTTAAAACAAGAAGCGAATTCGCCTTTGCTCACCCCTTATGCCTCTATTTTTAAAATATAGGAAAAGGGGTTTTTTTGATGGAAAAATTTAAATGGGCCTTGCCCGACGTCATCTTTTTAGCATTTCTAGCTTTCTTATTTGGAGCCGTATTTATGGGCGCTGGTGTCCTATATGCCATTTTAGTGTCCCTATTAACACCGTTTGGTTTAACGCCATTTGCCAATGAAATCCTATTTGGTATGTGGACGATTGCAGCGCCAGTGGCGGGTATGTTGATCCCGAAAGTGGGTAGTGCCTTGTTAGGTGAGGTCTTTGCCGCCCTTGCCGAGATGCTATATGGGTCATATTTTGGGGCTGGCGTTTTACTTTCTGGCTTAATTCAAGGACTAGGTACTGAAGCGGGCTTCTTTGTTACCAAATACGAACGCTATGATACGACTACTTTAGTTTATGGTGCCATTGGGACAACGGTATTTAGTTTTGCCTTTGAATTCTTCAAATTTGGCTACGCGACTTATGGCCTTGGTTTTGTCGTGGCTTTATTCTTAGTTCGTTTGATTTCAGTGACATTTTTCGGTGTCTTTTTAACTAAACAAATCGTTAGCCTATTCAACAGGGTCCAAGCCAAAGGACTTGCCCAATGAGTGCCTTAGTACAAATTAGTGACTTGACCGTCCGGAAAAATGAAACCGTCATCCTAGACAGGGTTTCTTGTGATTGGCAGCTAGGCGATTTTATCTTACTGACAGGTGATAGTGGTAGCGGGAAAAGCACCTTCATTCATACCATAGCGGGCTTCAATGGTGCAAGTTTTCAAGGGAATGTTGTAGTGGATGGCCAGCGGATGTCAGACTATACTATTCCAGAAAAAGCTCAGAAAATCGGATTGATGTTTCAAAATCCGGGTCAACAATTTACCATGCGAACCCTGGAACGAGAATGCTTCTTTTCCTTAGAAAATTGCGGTCTGCCTTATGATCAGGCCAAAGTACGCTTAAATCAAGCGGTTGACGATTTGGGTATCAGACATTTATTAGAGCAAGACTTGATGACCCTGTCAGGTGGGGAGAAGCAGCGGGCGGCCTTGGCCATCTTGATTGCAGTCAATCCACCAGTTTTCTTTTTAGACGAACCCTTTGCATCAATTGACCCAGCCTCTAGACTTTTCTTGATTAACGTATTGGCGAAATTAAGACAGCAAGGCAAGTTGATCGTGGTGGTAGACCATGAGTTGACTGACTATAAGGGGTTCATCAACCGATTCTTTATCATGCGAGGCGGCCAACTTTCTGAAGCAGATGTAACCACCTTGCCGGAAAAAGCGCCTATTCCATTGTTGACTAGTGGTCAAGCTAGCAGCGAATCAGCTTTCACCTTGGAAAATATTGCGATCAAACAAGGCGATAAAACCCTGCTTCACCAAGAAAAATTCATTTTTCAAAACGGGGTATCCACCCTAACTGGCGATAATGGGGCGGGGAAATCGACTTTGTTAAAGGCCATGGCCCAGTTACACCCTTACAAGGGCAAGATGCGGTTTCAGGACCGGAGACTTTCAAGGTTTTGGGGCAAGAAAAGCTTATACGAATCACTCACCTTGGCTGTTCAAGATGCAGCCCAACAATTTGTGACGTTGGAAGTAGCGAGTGAGTTACGGTTTCCAAATGAAGATGCTGGTGAAATTCGTGACCGACAGATGCAGGCACTTGAAGACTTGCATATCAGCCACGTTTTAGACCGAAGTTTATATCATTTAAGCGAGGGGCAGAAGAAGATGGTGCAATTAATCGCCTTGTTGAGTCTAGACCACCAGTTTTTAATGCTGGATGAGCCTTTTGCGGGTTTGGACCTGAAAGCCAGTGATTACTTTGCGGATTGGATTGAAGACAAGAAAAGAGATACGGATTTCTTGATTGTGTCTCATCGCCTTGGTCCGCTGGAAAGTGTAAGTGATCATCATATTCACTTGTCCAATCAAGTGCTGAAGGAGGTTTGATGATTGATGGAAGAGAAGAAAACAGCGATTCCAGCTATTCTGGCCTTGGTATTCTTGTTCACGATTGAAATATCTTTTACCTATTCGGTTTGGCTGAATATTTATGTCTTATTGATGGTTGTGACCTACTTAGCTGTTAAAAAACGGTTTGGCGTACTGGTATTTTTGTTAGCCCTACCTTTTATTCCTGCCATCACCACTTTTTGGTCGGTCTATATCCAAGGAAGTGGCCTAGATGACGCTTGGGTATTATTCACTAGAACCTATGCCTTTGCGGCTTTAGGAATAGGATTTATGGTTGCCGTTGATTTACAAGACTGCTTACTAATTTTTGAACAGTATAAAGTACCGGCTATTTTTATCTATGGATTGTTGGTTGTGATACATGCTGTGCCTGAAATTCAAAGGGAAATCAAGAGTATGCATGATGCCAGTTTATTAAGGGGGAAGAAATTATATCCATGGTCATCTCTCTATTATGTGAAAGTGATCTTTCTAGCCCTCAATTGGCGGGATCGGTACGCAGAAGCCATGTATTCTAGAGGTTTCTCTGAAGACCAGCCTCGCCACCAGTACCGTCATTGGAAAATGTCTACACCAGCTATTGTTTTATGCATGAGTTTAATTATCGTCGGCAATATGATTATGAGATTGGAGAATATGATTTAATGGAAAAGACTTTTACTGAAATCGCCCGTAGTCAAACGAGACCCTTTTGGGAGGGCAGTTTCAAACATCCTTTTATTTTGCAGCTACAAGATGGGACGTTACCTATTGAAAACTTCCGTTACTATTTGATCCAAGATGCTTATTATTTGCATCACTTTTCAGCACTGTATAAGAAAGTCGCGGAAATTACTGAAGAGCCTGCATTAAAGACGCAGATGCTTGAAAATGCCGGCCATTTAGCGGAAGGTGAATTAGCGATTCGTGCCAACTTTTTTGAAGAATTGGCGGTAACGGATGACGAATTAAAAGGAACCGGCGTTGCGCCAACTGCTTACCACTATGTGTCACATATGTACCGGCAGTTAGTGGAAAATAATGATGCGATTGCGGCGGCTAGTTTATTGCCATGTTCTTGGCTGTATTTTGAAATTGGTCAACGGTTAAGACAATTAAATGTGACGTCACCTGTCCCAATCTACCAAAGATGGATTGAGACATACGGTGGGGAAGAAGCAAGTGAGGCTATCGAAAAGGAATGTGCCCTATTGAACCGTCTGTACGCTGAGTCTAGTCAGGAAGAAAAGGATAGTATGGTTTCCGCATTTGTCATAAGTGCTAGAATGGAATTTAATTTCTGGGAAATGGCTTTTAATTTTGAAACTTGGCCGGAGGGTATCCAACATGATGACAAATAATAAAGTACAAAAAATGACGATCTTAGCCATGATGATAGCCATGGATGTTGTCCTTTCACCACTATTTCGGGTGGAAGGGATTGCCCCAATGTCTAGTGTCATGAATGTGATTGCTGCTGTGTTGATGGGTCCCATATATGGGACAGTGATGGCACTCGCATGTGGGATTCTCCGGATGATCTTGTTTGGGATTCCACCGCTAGCACTTACTGGTGCCGTATTTGGGGCCTTTTTGGCTGGTGTGGGTTATAAATGGATGAATACATATCTTGGTGCCATAATAGGCGAATTTATTGGAACAGGCTTGATTGGGTCCTTACTCTCTTACCCAATCATGGTCTGGTTTACAGGGTCTGCCCAAGGTATGTATTGGTTTGTCTATACACCGTGGTTTATCTTAGGGGCATTATCAGGGTCATTAATTGCCTACCTAGTCCTGGTCAGAATAGACAAAGTGCCTTATATTCAACGGGTCAAGAAAACATTTGGCTAATAAGTTGAAGGCACAAAAAACTACCTTTAGCGAGGTAGTTTTTTTCTATAAAAAGTGTTATAAAAAAAGCGCTACACCTGTTCAGATGTAACGCTTGCTTTTAGCTATTTTAGAATTTATTTCAATGCATCGACAATTGCTTGATCAAATGCAGGTAAGTCTTCAGGCGTACGACTTGAAATTAATTTACCAGCTTCATCGATTACAACTTCTTTGTCATAGAAATTGGCACCAGCATTTTTTACATCAATTGCCACTTGTTTGACTGCGGTAATGTCTTTACCTTTTAAGGTTTCAGCATTTACCAATAATTGAGGACCATGGCAGATGGTGAAAATCCATTTATTATCATTATCGAAATGACGCACAAAGTCTAACATACGCTCATCTGCGCGTAATTGGTCAGGAGAGTAACCACCTGGAATGAACAATGCATCAAATTCTTCAGCTTTTACTTCATCAATAGCTTTTTCAATGGTTACTTCCGTTCCATCTGTTTTACCTTGAACAGTTTCGCCAGCCTTAATACCAATAGTTACTACATCATGTCCTGCTGCTTCTAAAGCTTTCTTTGGTTGAATATATTCAGAGTCTTCAAATAAGTTTGCTAATACAGTTGCAATTTTTGCCATAATTTATAGCCTCCTTAAAGTTTTGATAAATATATCATAAAGGATATATTTATTGCATGCAAAGGATATGCATTATATGATATTTAACTGATCAATATTAAAGAACAATTTCCATTATATTGGTTAACAAGCTAATATTGGCATGTTAACCATATATTCTAAGGTAAGTTCATATATTATTTACCGCACCACAACTCCCGTGGCTATTAGAATTTATATGGAAGTGATTTAACAAAGTAAAAAAAGCTCAAGTGGTAATAATTATAATGATCAATTCTTTTGGAGTGTTGCCCACTTATCTTGAATTTTTTTCGCAACGATTTCTTGATCCTTATTTGATAAAATGTCAAATTTGCTAACATCAATGGCCATTTTAGCTGAATGGTCATAGTTTGCGTACCATTCATCATATAGGGTGTGTAGTTGCTTATAGTAGGCTAGTAAATCTGGTCGACCTTCTACTTGTTCGTATGGGCGCCCACGACGCTTGATTTTCTCAAGGACTAAATCGAAAGGTGCATGTAAGTAGACAAGTAATTCTGGTGATTGGTTGGTTGATTCTGAAATAATACGAACATCGTCCATCATATTAGCCAATAAATCTTGGTACAATTGCCACTCTACATCTGATATATTGCCGTTAATATTATTTACCTGAGTGAATAAAGCATCTTCATAAATTGACCGATCTAATATTGCACGGTCAAATTTCATCCCGCGTTTAATGCTTTTAACGCGTTGGTTTAGAAAGTAAATTTGCAGTGAAAAAGCATATTTCGTTGGTTCGCTGTAGTATGCATCCAAAATTGGATTTTCTGATACCTCTTCAAAAAGTGGTTCTGCTTGAAACATGTTTGCCATATGTTGGGTATAAGTAGTCTTACCAACACCGATCATGCCTGCCATGGTAATCATAATTAATTGCTCCTTCATCTAATTAGTCGGGGCAATTATAGCATAAATATGACCTGACTTGGGTTAGAAGACAGGTTGAAATAGGATACATTTACATGGAAGGTAGCATCTTTATTCTTTGATGACCTATGGTACAATAGCCGTGGATTATGAGAAAGGGTGGGTCAAAATGGTAGATTTAAATAAGAAAATTTTAGAAACTGCCCTGTTAGCCGGGCAAATAATGACAGAAAGCAACGCAGAATCATATCGTGTTGAAGATACGATGAACCGTATTTTAACAACATCAAATGCAGCATATGCAGTGGCAATCTCTCTTTCAACAGGTCTTTATATGACCCTTGATGACCCATCTTTTGAAGGTTCTGGGTTTACTGGTATTAAGAGAATTACACGCCGTTCTAACAATTTAAATAAAATTACCCAAGTGAATCATATTTCACGTGAATTGACTTCAGGTAATATTTCAATTGACGAAGCTTATGAGCGGTTACAGGTTATTCGGTTCCAGAAGCCTCAATATTCAAAATTGCAAGTATCAATCGGGGTAGTTGGTTTAGCTGTAGCCTTCTCTTTCCTTTTTGGGGGAGGTATTAACGAGTTGATCATGTCTTCAATTAATGGTTTAATTTTGGCCTTATTATACCGTCTAGTGGATAAATACTATATTAGTGAAGGTTTTTCAAATATTATTCAAGCGCTTGTTGTAACAGTGGCTGCTTATTTAATGCAAGCCTATATATTATCGAATACAGATATCAATATTGTCATTATCTCTACATTGATGCCAATGGTTCCAGGAACGGCCTTAACTAACTCCTTACGTGATATTTTCCATGAGGACTATATTGCGGGCGTTTCTAGAGCAACAGAAGCCTTTTTGAACGCCTTAATGATTGCCTTAGGCGCAGCACTGGGTCTTGCCTTGATTGGAGGTTTATATTAATGAAGGTAATGGATATAATTTTACAATTAATAGGTGCTTATGGGGTAGGTTTATTCGCAATTTTAACGATTGAAGGACCACGAAAAGTTCTATTTTGGACACCACTCATTAATATTGCTGGTTGGGGTAGTTATCTGATAAGTATACATCTTGGTGGTTTTTCAGAAATAATGGCTACTTATTTTGGTTCCTTGGTTATTGCCTTAATTTCCCAGATGTATGCGCGTATTTTTCGAGAGCCAGTAACAGTTTTCTTTATTCCAGCCTTCTTTCTCTTTGTGCCAGGAGGTGGCATGTACCGGACGGCATTAGCCTTTATTCAAGGGGACACGGCCCAAGGCTTTACTGAACTAGGAGGTACGCTATTTACTGCCTTGGCTATTGCGCTTGCGGTTTATACATCTGATACTTTTGTGCAAATTATTAATAAACAAAAATTTCCAAAATTTATCCGGAAAAACTACCGTGTTATACCTAAAGTAGCGAAGAAAACTGAAAAGAAAATCGAGAAAAAACTTAAATAGATTAGGCTCACTTCTCCTAATAACTAGAAAAAAGCTGATAATTGATTACTATTTCATTTTAAGGGCGTATGTGATTTGTCACTGCGTTTTTTTCTATATAATGATAGAAAAGAGGGGGAGATAGTATGAAAAACTGGCTTGTGTTGTTGGTAACCAGTGTTGTACTTACTGGTTGTGGGTTAAATTACCAGGATAAAAGTGTAGATTTGAATACGCTGAATGTGGATGAGGAGGTTGCTAGCTTGGATGAAGAACCATCCCTTTTCACGGAAGATTTTGAGGCTAATGGAGAAGAGGCATTGAGTCAATTTAATGCAAAACTGGCTGATTTGCCTGCAGTTGAGCTAAGAGATTCTGGCATTCAAGAGAGTCATTTTCTGCGTTTGAATGGCCTAGACCAGTATGTGTATGAGGTAGGTCAGGGTGAAGGCTTACCGGTGGCGATTTTCCTCCATGGGGGACCTGGCTTTTCTTATACAAACCAAGCAGATACTTTGGTTGGTTTATCTGATCAGGTGAATGTACTTTTTTGGGATCAGATTGGTGCGGGTCAAACTTATGAAGCCAATTCAAATGCAGAACCCAGTATGGGCGATTTACAGGCTTCCTTAACAGATTTAGTTGCATATACCAAGGTACGTTATGGGGTTGATCAAGTGGGCATTATTGGTCATTCATGGGGGTCGGCGTTAGGGGCCTCCTATGTGCTTGACCATCCGGATGATGTGGCTTTTTATGTGGGCATTGGGCAAGTGGTCACACCAGTTGAGGATGAGGCAGTGGCTCTAAGTCAGACGCGAGAATTGGCGACAAGTTTAGGGCATCAAGATTTACTTGATCAATTAAGTGAGATTTCAACTGATTATCCTAACACGGAAAATTTTTTGACTTTAGCTTATGAGGCGGCGATTTTACGGTCAGTTCAGCGTGAATTAGGGTTTGGAACAGCTGATTTTGTCCAATATTTGCCTTTATTGTTAACCAATCAGGTGGATAAATTATCGGCAGGTGACCGGGAAATGCTTGACCGTATGTTACTCAACCAGCGCTTGTATCGAGAGTTATTAGCGACAGACATATATGCAAGGGACCTCGAATTCAGTATGCCTGTTTACCTGATTTCTGGGGAAAATGATATCCAAGTACCAAGAAGTCAGTCAGAAAAAATGATTGAAAGAGTTCAAGCACCGACAAAAGAAATGATCATTATACCGGATGCTGGGCATACCCCAATGATTGATCAGGAAACTGATTTTATACAAACGCTAACAACCATTATAAACCGTACATTTTCGGCAAATGGATGATTATTTTTTGCCGATTTTTATGCTAAAATGAATACAGACAAATCTATTCAACAACAACATTTGATCTACAACAATATGCGGAGGATAAATATGACCAAGCAATTGATTCCAAACGGCGGTAATTGTTTAGCTTCGGTAGCACTACTTGAAGGTAAGCAACCATTATTATGGGCCTTCCGTGAAAAGAGCTTGATGCCAAGTGATAGTGGTTGGCGTTTTTTTGCTGCGACGGATACGCAAACTGAAATTATGGACGGAAAGAGCGTACTTCTTGTCGATATTAATAAAATTGCAGAATTGGAACCAACTGTAGCGGGTATTTATTGGTATCCAGAAGGAGCTGATTTTCAGCTAGCCAGTAAAGATGGCAGCAAGTATTTCGTGTACAACGATACTTTCGAAAGAGTAGTACCGGCACCCAACTATAAAGACTTACCACTTTCGTCAAAAGCCTTCGTACAACATTTTAATGAGGCCACGGCAACATTAACCCAGAATGCCATGGCTGAAAGCTTACAATTATCTGCTGAAAAAGTGGATATGCTAAAACTATTAGATTTAATGCATACAAGCGATGCAGATAATCTATCGGATGTAGAAATCTTTCTTAATACAGGTTTATTATTTGGCTTCGTAAATATGCGAAATAAAGCCCTACATATGACCTTATCAGATGGGCAATTGGATGATATCGTGGGCACTATGATGGATTATTTTAATCTAAATCGAGAGAAAGCTAGTGCCTACGTTTACCATTACGCTAACTTAAAGCATGATGGGACAGCGGTTGCTGAACAACAATTGACGATGTATGGTGGTAAAATGTATGAGTGGTTAAAAGTTGACGACTTTCATGCAATCAAAAATGAGTATGCTAACCTCGTGATGCATCATCGCAAAGCCAAAATGGTTTAACGAATTTTACCGAAACTAAACAGAATGGAGCGTTAAAAAAGTGAAGTATTTTAAGCAAGCCTTTATTATAATTGTGATTACTTTAATCGCTGAAGTATTATCACACGTATTACCTTTACCCTTGTCAGCCTCGATTTACGGCATGGTTATATTATTTATCTGCTTAATGACTGGTGTGATTAAGTTGGAACAAGTTGAAAATGTAGGTGAATGGTTAATTGCCGTGATGCCTGCTATGTTCGTAGTGCCTGGTGCTGGTTTTATTACTTCTTGGGCAAGTTTACAGCCGCATTTATTATCATGGTCAGTGATAATTTCCGTGACAACTGTCCTTGTAATGGCTGTTGCTGGTCTTGTGGCACAATCGCTACAAAAACGTCAGGATGCTAAGAACGGAGGAAAAAAATAATGAATAGTTTATTTGATTTATTACCGTCTTTTGGCTTATTCCTAACACTAGGCGTATATATGATTGCCATGTGGATAAACAAGAAATTAAAAACACCTATTGCCAATCCATTGTTAATTGCAGTTATTTTAATTATTGCTATCTTAGTTGTTGGCAAGGTAAATGTCCCTGTTTACCAAGAGAGTGCCAGCTTTGTGTCTTATCTTTTAACACCAGCGACTATTTCTTTAGCCATTCCAGTATATAAACAACGCCATATTTTAAAAGAAAACTTCTGGACAATTATCATTACTGTTGTTTCAGCAATGATTACAGCAATTGTGAGTATTTTGATTGTCGCTGTTATCTTTAATATGGACGAAGAAATTTTACGTTCAGTATTAGCTAAATCAGTAACCACAGCGATTGCTATTGATATTACGAAGATTATTGGTGGTGTTACACCGATTATTGTTGGTTCAGTTGTTTTGACGGGTATCTTTGGTGTTGTGGTGAACGAATGGATCTTCAAACTTCTAAAGATTGATTCATATTTTGCGCGTGGTTTAGCTATGGGTACTTCAAGTCACGCTATGGGTACTGCAGAATCGATGAAAACTAATGAGTTACAAGGGGCAATGTCAAGTATTGCCATGGTAGTATCTGGTATTGTGATTGCTATTTTAGTACCAATCGTTGCAGGTTTCCTATAAAAATTGGTAAGCGCTAGTTACTAAATATATTTCAAAAAGTGTTGTCTATTTTGGACAACACTTTTTATTTATTTATAAAAAAGCAAAAAACAGTAAAATGAGACTTAATCTCATTTTTATTAGAAATAAACTACCCTTTTTCTAATAAATAATGTTAAACTATAGTATATTAATGAATCGTGAGAGGCGTTTATTTGCTTAGATGAATGATATCCAAACCAACACGAAGTTCATATAAACAGATGATTTGAAAGGATGAGTAGCATGACTGTAGATATCAATTGGGAAGAATTAGGTTTTGAATATATAAACTTACCATACCGTTGGCGTGCCTATTGGAAAGATGGCGAATGGTATAAGAGTGGTTTGGAAACTGAAAATACGATCCAGATTGAAGAAGGGGCACCAATTTTACATTACGGACAAGGTGCTTTTGAAGGATTAAAGGCATTTAAAACAAAAGAAGGCGATATCCAAATCTTTCGTCCTGACCAAAATGCGAAACGTTTAAATGCATCGGCAGCCCGTTTAGTGATGCCTGAAGTACCAGAAGAAGAGTTTATTCATGCGGTTAAAGAAGTAATTAAAGCAAATGCTGAATATGTGCCACCATATGGTACAGGTGCATCATTCTATCTACGACCAACTTTAATTGGAGTAGGGGATAATATTGGTGTGCATGCAGCAAAAGAATATATCTTCACAGTATTTGCCATGCCAGTGGGCCGTTACTTTAAAGGTGGTATGGTTCCAACAGCCTTTATAACATCTGAATTTGACCGTGCAGCACCTCATGGTACAGGAGCAGCAAAGGTTGGTGGAAACTATGCGGGTAGTTTACAGCCAGGAATTGAAGCCAAAAAACAAGGATACTCTGACGTTGTATATTTAGATCCGGCTACACATACGAAAATTGAAGAAGTAGGTTCCGCAAATTTCTTTGGTATTGAAAAAGATACCAATAAATTTGTGACTCCTAAGTCACCTTCAATCTTACCGTCAATCACTAAATACTCATTACTTTGGTTAGCTGAACATCGTTTAGGCTTAGAAGTTGAAGAGGGCGATGTGTATATTGATGATTTGGACCGCTTTAGTGAAGCAGGCGCATGTGGTACAGCGGCTGTTATTTCACCCGTATCATTTATTACCCACAATGACCATAAACATGTATTCTATTCAGAAACTGAAGTAGGCCCAATCACTAAAAAATTGTATGATGAGTTAGTGGGCATCCAAAATGGTGACGTTGAAGCACCGGAAGGCTGGATTGTTAAAGTTTAAAATAAAAACATAACGACCAAAAGTGTTTAACCTGATAAAAAACGAATAGTTTGTTTGATCTTTAATGAAAATATTAAAAGGCATGAAAGGGTAGTAAAATCCCTTTCATGCCTTTTCTGGTATGCAAAAAGCACCAGGTTAACCTGATGCTTGTTCATTTTTTTTAGATAACATCCATGTCTGGAAGTGGGTTTGTTGGGAAGTGATTGAAGTCATAGGTTGCTAATTCATTGATATCAGTCATGAAGTAAGTACCACCACGCGCAATCATCAAGTTTAATTCTTTATTTTCTAAACCATTTTCACTTAATAAGACAACGATAGCTGGTTTGTGCATTGCGCGCATAAAACCTAACTCAAAGGCTGTACCGTCATCAACGTTTTCAACGTCATATAAGAAAACACCAGCGTCTGCAGTATTCATAGCAGATAGGTCGTTTTGGTAAGTCGCTACTTGCCATTCGAATGAACCAAAAATACCTTCTGGATCACGGTCAAAAGATGTGTCTTTGTATTGGTGATCAAATGGGAAATGAACAACACCAACAGTTGGGTTCGCGTTTAAGGCTTTTGTCGCTTCCTCTACACGGCGAACTTGGTCAGGGTTGAAAAAAGGTGTTGCTAGATATAGCTTAGTGCTTGCTGAAGTATCTTTACGTTTATCCAATGATATAACCTCTTTCTTAAATTCAAAATGACTTGCTAATTATATTCTACAATAAATAATACGAATTGTTTAAATATTTCCTTGCCACTCAGCCATAAATTGGTCAAGAAATTGTCGCATAAAAAGTGTCCGTTCATGTGCAATCTCTTTACCAGCTTCTGTATTCATAGAATGTTCTAGTTTAAGTAGCTTTTCATAAAAATGGTTAATTGCAGTTGAAGGATGGTTGCGGTAATCGTCCTTATTTTTCACATTAATCACAGGGATTTTTGGATTATAGATTTCATTATTAGCGTGACCGCCGTAGGCAAAGGTGCGAGCAATACCAATTGCACCAAGTGCATCAATTCGGTCTGCATCCTGAACGTATTGGCCTTCAACAGACAAATCATATTGGGTGGTTAAGTTTTTTGAGTAGGACATATGTTGAATAGTATAAAGAATATTTTCTCGACTAGCTGGCGAAAGACATAACTCATCTAAAAGTTGTTCAACTTCCATTTGACTAAAAATAATATCCGAAACTAGCTTGTCATCAATTGTATCATGTAAATACGCAGCGGCTTCAATGATGATCAAAGCCTCAGTATTACTTTCACCATAATCTGCTATATAAAGGGTTTTAGCAAGTTTAGCAACTCGATCTGCATGCCAGTAATCATGACCAGTGGGGTCAAACGACATGCGTTCTCTTGCAAAATCTTGAATTTTTTTAAGCCGTATTACCATTTCCATTTGCCCATCTCCTTAAACAAACAGTATTTTATTCAAATGTATCAGCAGTCACAATATCATTTTCAATCATAAAGTCTTTAATATCTTGAATTAAGACATTTTGATGGTGGGGGTACTTGACCAAGTCGTATTTTTCCATATCAATGAACATCACTTTGGATTGATTATAGTGATTTTCCACCCAATCATCATAACCAGACCATAAGCGGTGGTAATAGTTGGTGAGTTCCTCTCCTTGTTCAAAATCACGTCCACGGTTTTCGATGCGAGTCATCACTGTTTCAAAAGAGCCATGCAGATACAACATTAAATCAGGATGCTTGCGCGGGATTTCAGCTAATTCTTCCATCATATTACGAGATAGATTTTCGTAAATTGAAAACTCTTCTTCACTAATACGGCCAATGTCTGTATTCACTCTAGCAAAGTACCAATCTTCAAAAATAGATCGATCTAAAACTGTTTTATCTTCTCTAGAAGCTTGCTTAATTGTTTTAAATCGTGAATTCAAAAAATCCAATTGTGTTAAAAATGGATAACGCTTCAACAATTGCTCTTCTGGACTAGCTTTATAAAAGTAAGGTAGCATAATGTTATCTTCTACCGATTCGTAGAAGGGTTTAAAGTCTAATTCGTCTCTGATTAAATTTGTGATGGTGGTTTTACCTAAGCCAATCATCCCACCAACGGTTATCATTGTCATTGTGTAACTCCTAACTTTTTTATAAATGGTAAATTTTTAAATAAATTGGTTTATCTAAAAATTCATTCTATACCTATCTCAGAATAAAAGGTCATTTGATATTTGTAAACCGATAAAATGATTACTTATATGCAATCTATCATTATTTATCAAAAGTACAAGCTCAATTTTTTGAAACTTGCTGGTTTCCACTCCCTATAAACTTTAAAGTTAAATTCATTTGATTTTGTAGGAAACGGTCGTCAACTAATACATCGTTAAAGGTATCTTAATGTAATAGTTCATGAACTACTTTTACCAAGAATACTGCCTTATTACTATAACATGAAAAAATTCATTTAAACACAATATATAGTATTATTATAATAACAATATATCATATATAGTGGTTTATACAAGAATAATCTAAATCTCGGTAGTTTTGAATATCTTAACCTAGAAAAAAGTATCCTGGATGTATGCATGATTATTTGCATTTTCAAAATAAGACAATTATACTTAAATCAAATATAGTTTACAAACGTAAACAAATATAATTATCATGCAGTAGGAGGCAGGAAATAATGAATAAAGAAAATAAGACAAGACATCATCAGGATATGCACCATGATCACGACCATGAACATATGAATCATGGAGAGCATAACCATGACCACCATGATCATAGTGGCCACGATGGTCATCATGGACATGACGGACACGGCGCGCATATGATGGCTGATTTTAAGCAACGTTTCTGGGTAGTTTTGGTATTATCTATCCCGTTAGCGATTATTGCACCTATGTTAATGCACTTGCTTGGTTATCATATTGATTTTCCGGGCCAAGGGCTTTTAGAGTTTGGTCTTGCTACTATTGTATTCTTTTACGGAGGTAAACCCTTCTTAAGTCATGCTTGGCATGAATTGAAATCAGGGGTTCCGGGTATGATGATGCTGATTTCTCTAGCGATTGTCGCAGCTTATGTCTATTCGGTTTTAACCACCTTCTTCATTAGTGGAATGAATTATTATTTTGAACTTGCTAGCTTGATATTGATTATGTTGGCGGGACATTATATTGAGATGAGGGCACAAATGTCAGCGGGTAATGCTGTTGAATCGCTAGCCAAACTCTTACCATCAGATGCTGAAGTGATTCATGAAGACGGATCAACAAGTGAAGTAAAAGTCGACCAATTAAAAATGGGTGACCGCATCTTCATTCGACCAGGTGCGAAGATTCCAATTGACGCTACAGTTTATGAAGGGCACTCTGAAGTAGATGAATCGATGTTAACTGGTGAATCTGTTCCCGTATTAAAAGAAGCGGATGCACAGATTGTTGGGGGTGCTATTAACGGTGACGGTATCCTAAAAGCTATTGTAACGAAAACGGGTACGGATACTTATTTAGCGCAGATTATTAACTTAGTTACTGACGCACAAGCACAAAAATCTAAGGCGCAATCCATTGCTGATGTCTGGGCTAAATACCTATTTTATATCGCTTTAGTTGTAGGGATTATCGCCTTTGTCGCTTGGACTGCTATCGACGGCTATCTAATGGGGCTACAGTTTATGGTAGCAACATTTGTTATCGCATGTCCGCATGCACTTGGGCTGGCAGTTCCCTTGGTAAATGCTGAATCTACTTCCTTAGCTGCTGAATCTGGCTTATTTATTCAAAACCGTATCGCATTTGAAGACGCTCATAAGATAGATAAAATCGTTTTTGATAAGACTGGAACCCTTACTCAAGGTGAGTTTGGGGTAGATGAGATTACAGTTATGGATGGCAAATTTAGTGAAACTTCTCTTTTACAAATCGTCTACGCAATTGAAAGTCAATCTGAGCATCCAATTGCTCGAGGTATTGTGAAAGAAGCTGAAAGTAGAAAGATTGAAAAATTACCGGTTGCTGATTATCACAATTTGACCGGTAAAGGACTTGAAGGGACTGTAAATGGGAAGAATATTCAAATACTAAGTCCAAAAGCTACTAGACAAGCAGGTTATACATTTGATGAAGAAGCTTTTAAGGCCTCTGCTTCTAAAGGGCGAACTGTTGTCTTTGTTATCTACAATCAGGTGTTAGTGGGTGCTATTGCAGTATCCGATATTGTTCGTGAAGAAGCTAAGGTAGTGGTAGCTGAACTGCAAAATAAAGGGATCCAAGTGCTGATGTTAACGGGTGATAACCAACAAGTGGCAGATTCAGTAGGTCAAGCGCTTCATTTAGATGGTGTCTTCGCAGAAGTTTTATCTGATGAAAAAGCCGACAAAATCAAATCACTACAAGCTGACGGTGGACGTGTTGCCATGGTTGGTGATGGGGTCAACGATGCGCCAGCTCTCGCGCAAGCTGATTTAGGAATTGCTATTGGTGCAGGGACAGATGTTGCGAGAGAAACAGGCGATATCATCTTGGTTGATTCAAATATCCATGATGTCTTAAATATTCTTAACCTATCGAAAGCAACCAAACAAAAGATCAATCAAAACCTCATGTGGGGTGCGGGTTATAATGTGGTGGCTATTCCACTAGCGGCTGGTGTTTTAGCTGGATTAGGTATTGTCCTTGGACCAGCATTGTCAGCTATTATTATGTCCTTGTCTACCGTTGTCTGTGCAGTGAACGCACGGATGTTACGCCGTGCTTATAAGAAATTACAAGCCAATTAATTCAAAATAAAAAGTATCCATGTATAGTTTATTGATATCTAATATGAACCGCAACAGTCGTCCGATAATTCAATTAACTGGTAAGAGGATAGCATTCGTATGTTAGCGAAGACTACTAGGATGTTTCTTATGAAAGATGCGCCTTTTGATATGAGTCTAGTAAGATTAGGACAAACAATATGCCTAAATAGTGATTTCCTTTCTTCACCGCATGTTGCCTAAACTGACAGCGTGAGAGTATGTTTATATAGACATAGCAAAATATCAAGCATAATTCTTTTCAACAGCAGATTTGAGTGACCTTTGTTAGGTGAAGAACTCTTCTTTGAGAATAAGGCAAATAAAATGAAGCCCCCTTTTTGACAAGAAAAGGGGGCTTCATTTTATTTTATGCTTGTGCCTTGATTAATGCTTCAAATAAGTATTTACTAGATTCAGCTCCTGGATCAGGTTCACCAATAGACCGTTCCCCATAGTAGGAAGCACGACCTTTCGTCGCTTTAAGTTCAGCCGTTTTAACGCTAGCCTCATCCAATACTTCTTGGCTTAAATTATTGGCTTTTAGAGCCTCGACAGCCGGATGCCACATATCAACCATCGTTTTTTCACCAGGTTCTGCTTTACCTCTTTGTTGAATTTTATCTAAACCAGCTGCAAAAATATCCGCGAGATTTTCTGAATTTTTAGCCGTTGTTGCCATGGCTAGGAAGGCAGAACCATATAAAGGACCGGATGCACCACCAATCTTACTCATGAGGGTTTGCGCAACAGTCATAAACAGCGCTGATACATCTGCTGGTTGTTTGCTTTCCAAGGCTTCCTTAGTAGCAACTGCACCGCGCGCCATGTTATTACCGTGATCTCCATCACCTATTTTTTGGTCTAATTCAGATAAATAAGCTTTTTCTTCTATTAAGCGGTCAAACCATTGGTCTAACCAAGTTATTGTTTCATTTACATCCATACATGACATCCTCTCTTAACTAAACTATCCCCAAGCTGCAGTGTTTACCGGACCTTGTAGGGCACTTACCCAGTCTGGGTCCTCAAGTTTCAGTAAGGTTAATGACGCCCCCTGCATTTCCAGTGAAGTCATCAGGTCTCCTACCTTAACAAAATCAACTTCTAGCCCTTCATCTGCCAACTGTCCTTGAATATCATTCCAGAATAGGTAAAGTTCCATTAACGGTGTACCGCCCATCCCATTGACCAATACGGCAAAACGATCTCCAGTTGTCCAGTTGAATTCTTCTTTTAGCCTACCAATTAATTCCGCAGCCATTTCTTTTGCAGGCTTGATTTTCTCACGACGGTAACCAGGTTCCCCGTGGATCCCAATACCATATTCAAATTCATCATCTGCAATATCAAAACCAGGTTTACCTACTTCAGGGACGGTTGCGGCTGTTAAAGCAAGGCCGATAGATTTAAGATTGTCGTTAACCTTTTCCGCAATAGCTTTTAAATCATTTAAAGATTTCCCTTGGTCTGCGTAGTAGCCGATGATTTTATGCATAAAGACTGTACCGGCAATGCCACGTCGGCCTGCGGTATAGGTAGAATCTTCCATGGCAATATCATCATCAACGATGATTGCAGCTGTTTCAATTCCTTCTGCTTCCGCAAATTCCTGGGCGATTTCAAAGTTCATCACATCTCCGGTATAATTTTTGATGACTAAGAAGACGCCAACCCCGTTATCAGCAGCTTTAATCCCTTCTAAAATTTGGTCTGGCGTTGGAGAAGTAAAGACTTCCCCAGAAACGGCTGCTGACAGCATCCCTTTACCGACGAATCCTGCATGACTTGGTTCGTGTCCAGATCCCCCACCAGAAACAATCCCAACGATATTTGGGGTTTCTGCTGTACGGTAGAGGACTTGAGTATCTGGCACTTGAGCAAGAATATCCGCGTGCGCACTGGCTAAACCCTTGACCATTTGGCTGACAATATCACCGGGTTGGTTGATAATTTTTTTCATGAAAAAACCTCCTTAGGCATGGATAACACGGTTACAATCAACGACTTTAAATAAGATAAGCATGCGTTAGGACACTTAGCTTTGTTCTTTAATGGCTTCTAAAATTTGGTCTGGTGTACGGTTAATGGTTGATTGAACAGCACCCACATAGGCCCCTTCAACCAGCGGCCCTTCAACAAGGTGGATATGGGCTTTTATCTCGTCCTCCACGAAGTCTAGGGCTGTCTCAGCAGATAAGACGGCTGATCCCATATCCGTGAAGATAAAAATTTCCTTGTCCGTATTAGCAAAGAGGGCCTCCGTGATCTTGTTGACGGACGTACCGATTTCACCGTCATCGGTCCCACCTGCAGCAATGACTGAAAAGGCATTGTTGTCATCGGGTACCATGGTTTCTAACAATTCTTTTAGGCCCTCTGTGATGGTTTGGCTATGAGACACTAATATTAGTAGATTTGTCATATATGAAAAGCCTCCGTATCTAAGTTTTCTAATTTTTTATGTACACGCTTACATTATATCAAGAAAATGTTAAGACAACAAGCAACAGCCATTTGGACTTAAATGAGATGTCATTATTATTGAGTAAGACTTCGGACTATACTTTCCTAGCATTGCGCTGAAGAGCTGGACTAGCGGAGGACTAGAATTATTCAAGGTTTTGATAGATTAAAACGATTACCTTTAAGCGATTGTCCCTTGAATCAAAGTCCTATTAGGTATGATAGAATGAGAATATCAAGACAAGGGTAGACAAATTATAGGAGGCACAAGTATGATAGATATTTTAAAAGACTATAGCCCAGACCGTTCAAATACAAAAGCAATGAAATGGCATGATTTAGAGACAGTTTTTGGGGACAAAGACTTATTGCCGATTTGGATTGCGGATATGGATTTTGCGCCAGCCAAAGAAGTGACGGCAGCCATTCAATCTTTTGTGGATGACCAATACTTTGGCTATTATTCAGTGCCAGATTCTTATTACCAATCAATGATTGATTGGTCAAATGACCATTTCCAATATGAAACAAAGGCTGAATGGTACCGGTTTGCACCAGGTGTATGTACGGGTATTGCCTTTGCCTTACATGCGTATACCAATGAAGGGGACAACATTTTAATTCAAAACCCCGTTTACAATCCCTTCCGTACGGTTATTGAAGAAGCTAACCGGACTTTAGTGATGCAAGATTTATTGGGCAATGAACAAGAAGGGTACACAATTGATTTTGACGCTTTGGAGAGTGCCTTCAAAGATGACGATATCAAGGTTTTCTTATTCTGTTCACCGCAAAACCCAACTGGCCGCGTTTGGTATCGTGATGAATTGGCTAAAGTAGTGGCTTTATGTAAGCAATACGATGTCTTATTATTCTCTGATGAAATCCACCGTGATTTGATTATGCCAGGACATGAGCATATTGCTATTGGAAATATTGACCCAGATTTTGACAATTATGTCCTTTTCGCCTCGCCATCAAAAACCTTTAACTTAGCTGGTTTTAACCATTCATTTATGGTGGTGCCACGGGCTGATTTAAGAGAAAAATTGGATACGTTCTTACATGCGATTCATGTGACTGGCGGGCAACCTGCTGGTTATATCGCGTCAGAAGCGGCTTATACCTACGGGGCGGAATGGGTTGAGAACGTCAACCAAGTGATTTGGGACAATTACCAATTACTTAAAACAACAGTCCAAACAGCCTTGCCGCAAGTTCAATTCTCAGACTTACAAGGAACTTACCTTGCTTGGCTTGATCTGGGGGCTTATGTGAAAAATGCAGACCTGAAAGAAGTGGTTCAAGACCGTGCCCGTTTAGGTGTCAATTATGGGACTACTTACTGGCCAACTAGACCAGAAGATACCCATATCCGGATTAATCTAGCGACTAAAACAGAGATCATTGAAAAAGCTGCAAATAATTTAGTTAAAGCTATTCAAGAGTGGCAGTAGTCAGTCGTAGAAATAGTCAATATACATAAAAAGACCTGCTTCTCATATTGAGCGTGGCGGGTCTTTGTTGTAAGTATATTTAATGGATTAGTTTTCTTGGTAGGGTTCGACATGGACGTCGATGGCGGTGACATCTTCTGTTTTTTGTAGGGCGGATTCTACTTTTTCAGTGATAGCATGACCCGCTTGAACAGAAATTTCTGGGTCTACTAAGATGGTAATGTCGATATAGATATTGGCCCCGTAATTACGGCCGCGGATATCAGCAACTGCGCGCACGCCAGGTACCATGAGGACTATTTTCCGGTAGTTATCTAAGTCTTCTTGGGGGAAGCCGTCTGATAGGGAAAAGGCGGATTCTTTGAAGATGTCATATCCTGATTTGATAATGATTAATCCAACGACAATAGCCATAGCGCCATCTAGCCAAAGGATACCGGTACGACTTAGGAAGACCGACAAGGCAGTTGCGAAAGAGGTCAGGGCATCGGATAAATTATCCTTTGCAGAAGCTTTAAGACTTGGACTATTGAGTTTATTGCCAAGACGGTTGTTGTACCAGTAAACACCGGACATAATGACCCCAGAAGACAAGCCGACAACCGCATTAATGGGTGTTGGAGCTGCGTATGCTTGGTTGATTAAGGCCGTAGTTGAATCAATGGTCACCGTAATCCCGATATAGAAAATCACGAAGGACATAATCAGAGTAGTAATGGTTTCAATTTTATAATGACCATAACGGTGGTTTTGATCAGCTGGGCGTTGGGATAGGATCATGCCCACTAGTAGGGCGATTGACGCAAATGAATCGGTAAAGTTATTCAAACCATCCGCAAAGACCGCATCTGAGTCAAAGTTGGAGCCGACAAGGAGTTTGGCGGTCGAGATGATAACGTAAGTGACGATACTGAGATAAATTCCGCGGCGGGCTATTTGTTGGTTGGTGTTGCTTGGTGTCATGTTAGGTTCATTTTCCATGTGAAAACCGCTCCTTTAAATTGAATTGATAAAGGGTAAAACTTGCCAATCTAGAAAAAAGCAATTCTTTCCATTATAGCGACTGGCAACACACTTTTCAAGGTATTTTACCTAGAAATGACATGTCTTTATTACAAAAAATTGTCTGAATTTCCACAGAATTTCGATAAAATATGATTGACTTAATATGTCAAGTAATATAACATGAGATTAAAATACAATTAAAAAAGAATGAAGGTGAGTTGACATGAAGGAAAAAGAGCTACGACGTACGCTAGCTGTTTTCCCAATTGGGACAGTTGTACAGCTAACAGATTTGACACCGAGACAGGTGCGTTATTACGAAGAACAGAAGTTAATTAAACCAAAACGTTCAGAAACAAATCGCCGCATGTACTCTTTAAATGATGTGGATCGATTATTAGAAATCAAAGACTATTTAAATGAGGGTATGAGTATTCAAGCGATTTATAATACATATAACCGTCAACATACGCACCCTAAAGTGACAGATACCAAGCAGCTGACCGACGAAGATGTTCGCCGCATTCTATATAATGAAATCTTGAACCAAGGTGGTTTCAGAAACGCTGGCGCTGATCAAGACTATCCATTGCGCTAGATGCGACAAAATTCGTTACGGCTCTCATACATTAAAAAATGAAAGTGACTAAAAAGTAGCATATATGATATAGAGGAGATTTTTTATGAACCAAATTAATAAAGATTACCAACGATTACCAGGCTCTTATTTATTCGCAGAAGTAAAACGTCGCCAAGAGGCCTATGAAACAGCACATCCAGACCAAAACGTGATTCGATTAGGTGTTGGGGACGTTACTTTACCTTTAGCACCTGCAGTCATCGAAGCCTTACATAAGGCCGTAGACGAACAAGCAGATGCCGCTACTTTTAAAGGTTATGCGCCAGACCATGGTTACGACTTCTTACGTGAAGCCATCCAAAAAAATGACTTTGCAGCGCGTGGTGCAGATGTTAAAGTGGATGAAATCGTTATTTCTGACGGTGCCAAATCAGATTCTTCAAACATTCAAGAAATTTTTGGCCCAGACATCAAAATCGCTGTTGGTGACCCTGTTTACCCAGTTTACATCGATTCAAACATCATGGCTGGTCGCGGTGGTGACTACAACGAAGAAACTGGTAAATGGTCGGACTTGGTTTACTTATCAGCTACTGCGGAAAATGACTTTAAACCCGCGCTACCTGAGGAGCCAGTTGACTTGGTATACCTTTGCTACCCTAACAACCCTACAGGGACAACTTTAAACACCGCTGACCTACAAAAATGGGTAGACTGGGCTAACGAAAATGATGCGATCTTAATCTTCGACTCAGCTTACGAGTCATTCATTACTGAAGAAGACGTGCCACATTCAATCTTTGAATTACCAGGTTCACGTACTTGCGCTATTGAAATCCGTTCATTCTCAAAACGTGCCGGCTTTACTGGTGTGCGTTTAGGGGCTACGATTATCCCTCAAGAGTTAGAAATCGATGGCGTATCCCTATTAGACTTATGGAAACGTCGTATTTCAACGAAATTCAACGGTGCACCTTACATCGTACAACGTGCTGGAGAAGCAAGTTACTCTGAAGAAGGTAAAGCGCAAATCGAAGAAATGTTAGCTTACTACCGCCGCAATGCCATCCTGATTAAAGAAGGTTTGGAAGAGGCTGGCTATGAAGTTTTCGGTGGTGTGAACGCGCCTTACGTTTGGTTGAAAACACCAGCAGGAATGGACTCATGGGACTTCTTTGACTTCCTATTAGAAAATGCACAAATCGTTGGGACACCAGGTGTTGGTTTCGGTCCTTCAGGTGCCGGCTACTTCCGTTTAACAGCCTTCAATACCTATGAAAAAACAGCAGAAGCTGTTGAACGTATCAAGGCTTTAAACAAATAGTTAAACGATCGAAAAGGGTAGGACCTCGGTTCTGCTCTTTTTGTTTGCACAAATTTAATCGAAATTAAGCTGTTTTTTTCTCAAAGCAAGTGCGCAATCTATTATCGCTTTTTCCGATTATTCTTGAGTGATTACTCCTCCAGACGATACCTTACATGTCTTGTTAAAACGGAATACTAAATACACTTGATTGGGAGGAATATGATGAAGAAATCTTTGTGATTATTAACGGGGCAGCCATTTCCCTAGAGGCATGTGTCAATAGTGGTTCAGGTGAATTGGCGCAAGTCTCCGTGGCTTCGCGTGGGACGGATGTTGAAATCTTGGACTTCATCGCAGAGTCAGATGTCTTAGCTGAAACGTTTGATGAAACAAAGTTAGGTGTAGAACTGCCTATTGAAGAAGTGTAGTCAGCAAACAAGTCATAGATATGTCAAGATCAGTGTCATATTTCCTGTCATCACTGAAGAGTAAAACGACTTTTCTGGTTAAATGTCATATTATTTTATACAAACAATTGATTATATGCAAAGTACAGAATCTATACAAAATCTGATTTTACGCGTTTTTTTATGTATATGAGAAAACTTTAATCTTTCGATTAAAGATAATTTTGCAATCTTAATAACTTATATAACATGTTAAGCGAGAGACCGATTTAACAGTATTTAATACCATTTTTTTAGCAAAAGGGTATATTTAAATATTTTAAAGTCTAGCCATGCGCAAACTTTTGCAAAAAAATGACGGATTTTGACAAAATTACTGATTTTCTCCAATATTTTATGATTGTATTTGGTAGATTTTACTTATATACTTGAAAACGGATACAAGTGTCCAAATTTTATTTAGGGAGGTTTAATAGGATGATAGGAATTATTTTAGCGAGTCACGGTAAGTTCGCTGAAGGTATTAAACAATCTGCTGAGATGATTTTCGGAGAACAAGAAAATCTGCAGGCAGTAACCTTTATGCCTGAAGAAGGACCAGATGATTTACGTGCCCATCTTTTAGAAGCAGTCGAATCTTTCGATGATACGTTACAAATTCTATTTTTAGTTGATTTGTGGGGAGGTTCACCATTCAACCAGGCTAATGCAATTCACGAAGAAATGCCAGAACGCACAGCAATAGTAAGTGGGTTAAATCTACCAATGCTCTTAGAAGCTTTGGGTCAACGATTTGGTTCTGATCAAGTGGCAGATGTTGCTAAACACATTTTGACAAGAGACGTGTCAGGTATTCGTGTAAAACCTGAAGCACTTGGGGAAGGCATTGACGCCCCAGTAGCTGCAGCTAGCGAAGGTAGTCAAGAAGAGGAACAAGTTGGTACCTTAAAACCTGGTACTGTATTAGGTGATGGGAAGATTAAGTATGTCCTAGCACGCGTGGATACCCGTTTATTACACGGTCAAGTAGCCACTGGTTGGGTGAAATCAGTTAACCCTAACCGTATTATCGTTGTATCGGACAAGGTAGCCCAAGATGACATGCGTAAATCATTGATTCAACAAGCGGCGCCAACAGGTGTTCGTGCCAACACAATTCCAGTATCTAAATTAGCGGAAGTTGATAAAGACCCACGTTTTGGTAAGACAAAGGCATTATTATTATTTGAAACTCCACAAGACGTATTAGCAGCAATCGAAGCTGGTGTAGATATAAAGGAAGTAAACTTAGGTTCAATGGCGCATTCTAAAGGGAAAACAATGATTTCAAGATCATTGTCAGTAGACGAGGAAGATGTAGCTACTTTACAAAAATTAAAAGACCTTGGGGTTAAATTTGACGTACGTAAAGTCCCTGCAGACTCAGACGAAAACTTAGATAAACTGTTGAAAAATCATAACTTGATTTAAAAGGGAGGTCGACAGAAAAATGGATATTTCAATTTTTGCAGCTATAGCTATTTGTGTTATTGCATTATTCGCTGGTTTTGAAAGTGTGTTGGACTCATTCCAATTACACCAACCAATTATTGTTTGTACATTAATTGGTCTTGCAACAGGAAACTTAACTGAAGGGCTACTATTAGGTGGTCAATTACAATTAATCGCTTTAGGTTGGATGAACATCGGGGCAGCGCAAGCACCAGATGCTGCCTTAGCAGGTGTAATCGCTGGTATCTTAGTATTAACTAAAGGTGCTTCTGTAAACGAAGGTATCGCCATTGCAGTGCCTTTAGCAATCGCTGGTCAAGTATTAACAATCTTCGTTCGTACAATGACAGTAGGTTTGGCACATTATGCTGATGGCCAAGCGGAAAAAGGCTCTATTCGTGGAGTTGAATCTGCCAATATGATGGCTTTAGGTCTTCAAGGTTTACGTGTAATGATTCCAGCAATCGCTACATTAGCTTTACCAGCTTCAGCTGTACAAGGCGCTTTAGCAGCCATTCCAGACTGGATCACAGGTGGTTTAGCTGTTGGTGGTGGTATGATCGTTGCTGTAGGTTACGCAATGGTTATCAATATGATGGCAACCAAAACAACATGGCCATTCTTCTTTATCGGTTTTGCTTTAGCAGCCGTTACAGAATTGAACTTAGTGGCAATGGGTATTATCGGTTTGGCCTTAGCACTTATCTACATTGAACTGTCTCCACAATTTAATGGCGGTGGCGGTTCAGGATCTGGTGGTTCAGGTTCAGTTGATGCTCAGTTAGACGCCATTTTAGAAGACTATTAAGGAGGGGTAGACATGACTGAAGAAGTAACAAACCGCGTAACATTATCAAAACGAGACCGGATGGTTGCAAACTGGCGATTAACTTTCGTTCAAGCTTCATGGAACTACGAGCGTATGCATAACGTTGGTTGGGCTTATGTACTAGCCCCAGCAATCAAAAAATTATATACAAGTAAAGAAGACCGTACGGCAGCTTTACAACGTCACTTGGAATTCATTAACTCACACCCATACGTTGAGGCACCAATTTTAGGGGTAACCTTAGCCATGGAAGAAGAGAAAGCAAATGGTACAGCCATTGAAGACCAAGCTATCCAAGGGGTTAAAGTTGGTATGATGGGTCCTCTTGCTGGTGTGGGTGACCCAATCTTCTGGGGTACGTTACGTCCAGTAATCGGTGCCTTCGCTGCATCGCTTGCCCTAAGCCAATCTATCATTGGACCAATCTTATTCTTCGTACTTTGGAACGTCATTCGTGTAGCCTTCACTTGGTACACACAAGAATTAGGTTACCGTGCCGGTTCTGAAATTACAAAAGACTTATCTGGTGGTATTATTCAAAAAATTACTGTTGGGGCATCTATCTTAGGGATGTTCGTTATGGGGGTATTGGTACCTCGTTGGACAACCATGAACTTCCCAAAAGTAATCTCTGAAGTAACAAACCAAGAAGATGCTATTGTAAACTTTGATGGTTTAGTTGAAGCAGCTAACAATAGTAGCGTAACTGCTGACAGCTTCCGTGATGTAATTAACCAAATTTCATCAGGTCACTTAGTGAATACAACAACGCAAACATCATTAGGTGATGTATTCAACCAATTATTACCTGGTATGATGCCATTACTATTAACATTAGCATGTATGTACCTATTAAAACGTAAAGTCAGCGCAACTACCTTGATCTTCTCTATCTTTGTGATCGGTATCGTGCTTTATGTACTAGGTATCATGGGTTAAGATGGTAGCACAATTAAATACAGAAGTAACGTTCGTCTCCAAAGCGAATGCGATGATCAACCCTATCGACCCTAAGTCAGGATTACTGATGGTGGGCGATAAGGGTGTCGAATTTCGCGAGGAGAACGGACCAGGCTTCATTCAAATTCCATGGGTTAACATTACACGCATCCGCGTGCAAATGTTCTTCAAAGGACGTTACGTCCGCGGCTTCTACTTTGAAACCGATGAAGGCCAACTCCTGGAATTTGTTGTCGATGAAGCTAAAGATAGTCTTCGGGCAATGCGCAAGTACATGCCTCGAGAAAAATTCGTCGCACAACAAAGTAACCTAGCCAACTTATTCAAAAACCCCTTTAAACGAGGGAAAAAAGACAAGGAGTAGTGACGATGCAAGAACCCATATTCTTAAAAGCCTACCTGGAAGAAAAAATCTGGGGTGGACAAAAATTACGCAGTCAATTTAATCTAGACATCCCTTCAGACCAGACGGGAGAAGCGTGGGTCATTTCAGGACATGAACATGGGCAATCTATCGTGACGTCACCTGAATCCCTTGCCGGCTTAAGTCTATCTGACTTGTACCAAAAGCACCCAGAAATCTTCTTGGGAGAAGTGGCTGAACGGTTTCCATTATTAATCAAAATAATTGATGCCAAGGAAGACTTGTCCGTCCAAGTGCACCCGGATGACGCCTATGGACTAGCCCATGAAAATGACCTTGGGAAGACGGAGTGTTGGTATATTATGGACGCTGATCCAGGTGCCTACCTGATTTACGGCCACAATGCCCAAAATAAAGAACAGTTCCTAGAAATGGTCGAAGAGAACGAGTGGGACCAACTGTTACGTAAAGTGCCCGTTCATGCCGGTGATTTCTTCGCCGTGCCAGCAGGGACTATCCATGCTATCGGTGGCGGCGTATTAATCCTCGAAACCCAACAAAGTTCTAACACCACCTACCGGGTTTATGACTACGGACGCAAGGACGCCAATGGCCAGGAACGTGACCTACACATCCAACAATCAGCGGATGTCACCATGTTCCCCCACAAGGATACTCTAGCAACCGGGCATACAACTGAACTACCGGGCGGCTCAATCCAAGAATTTTGGACCAATGAATACTTCTCCGTGGCAAAATGGACAATCGAGGATAACTTGCATATCAACTTATCCGACAAGTACCAATTGTGTACAGTCCTTGAGGGCCAAGGACAAGTAACGGTTGGCGACAAGACTTGGGACGTAAAAGCAGCAGACGCCTTTATCCTACCAAGTGACCTTAGAGAAGTCACACTCACTGGGCAATTCAGTTTGATGGTAGCAGAAGAAGCGTAAATGGCTAGCGGTTGTTCAACCTGTTGAACGAATAAGAACCATAAAAATAGACCAAGGGGACATCAAAGCAGATGCAACCCCTTGGTCTCTTATTTTTTTAGGATGTTCTATGTAAATCGCGCGGCATTCTTTATACTTTTCTGGATACCTCATCATCTGGACTTAGTCGAGATATCCTGTCTCTACACTATTTAGGAAGCTATACCCTAGCCCCATGATAACACCGCCACCTACTAGATTGCCCATAAAGGCGAAGATCCAATTAATCAACACGGCCATCATATCCATGTCATTACCTGAGAAGAAAGCGATACTCATTAGCGAGAAATTCGCAATAATATGTTCTAACCCACCATAAACAAATAGGAAAATAACGGCGATGATAAATAGTAGGCGGCCAATATCATCTTTCATTTTCATCTGCCCCATAATGGTGATATTGACGAAGATATTTGCGAGAATCCCGTCTATGAATAAGGTCCAAATGTCTTTATCCAATTTCGCATTAATCATGGCCATGATCGCAGAATCAGCATTAAAATAATGTGCGATACTAGAATGCCCAATGAGTATACCAACAATAGCAGCCCCTAGTAGGTTCATACATGTGCAAATAAAGATAATGGTTAATGCTTTTGACCAAGATAATTTCCGGCGATGCGCACCTGCGAAAAGGTACATCATATTTGAAGTAGCCAACTCACCGTTCAAATAAATAATCATGGCTAAACCTAGCGGAAATATCAAAGCGTAGCTTATTTTACCTAAAGGCGGGTAGTCTACAGCAATGGCATCCCAAACCAAGACACCAATAGCGGTTGGCAAGGTTAAGAATATACCCGCGTAAATAGCCCGCAACAAATATCGGACTTTTGATTGGTCAAAAAGGGCATCCTTCTTGGCAACTGCACCGTCGATTTTACTCATGAAACTCGAAATATTCATATCGCTCATAGCTTGTCTCCTTACAATCATTTTTTGATATTATGGACAAATTTTTCATAATGGTAGCCTAGCACAAACGTGAAGCGATTGTTTTAAAAACAAGACATTAAATAGTTATAAGTTATAAAAAGAGCGGTAGTTTGATAATATTTTCACAATATCGACAAATCATGTACGCGATTGTATTTATTGGATTAGTAATAATGTGGGCGCAAATAGCATAAAAAAATCGTGCAAAATACTGGGAGAATAGATACTATTGAAGGTGAAAAGCAAATATTTTGGAGGCGAAATATATGAAAGACAAATCAATTTGGATCGACCACTACAAGATGGCAGGACATGAAGAAGGCGGCTTTTTCTATCAAGTATTGAAATCAGATCAAACCATCCAGCTAGAAGGCCAAAAACCACGTGCCCTATATACCAGCATCTACTTTCTCCTAACAAGCAACAATCCATCAAGATTCCACCGTTTAACAGCCGATGAAGTGTGGTACTACCACTACGGCAGCCCACTAACTGTCCACATGATTACAGCAGAGGGTGACTATCAACAAGTTACTTTAGGCACAGACGTTGAACAAGGGCAAGTTCTACAAGCAGTCGTACCAAAGGGGACTATTTTTGGCTCAACAGTTGAAGACGCAGATAGCTATTCACTAGTCTCATGCATGGTTAGCCCAGGCTTTGAATACGATGACTTTGAACTATTCAAACGAGCAGATTTACTCAACCAATACCCAGATTATGCAGATATCATTCACTGTCTAACCCTAGCGGACTAGGCATATCACCTGCCTTAATATATTTCTAAAGAATCCATCACAGATTGACCACAATTTTGAGTCGGATTTTCATCATATCTTCAAAAGTATCGTCTACTATATAAGCATACCCAATAAAGAACCAAACTTTTTCTTCATAAATCTTTCTCCTCCCAAAAACGAAAGATTACAGTCAACCAGTCGTCCTCCCAACGGCTGGTTTTCTATTGCAAACTTGAAAAATGGCTTTAATAATCTATAACCTTAAAATCATAGAAACAACACAAATTTTGACGAAATCTTCACAATATCTTCAAAGCTATCGCTTATTATATAAGCATACCCAATAAAGAAACCAAACTTTTCTTCATAAATCTTTCTCCTCCC
>NZ_JVVG01000051.1:0-249 GCF_001053265.1 Carnobacterium sp. 1290_CSPC | reverse complement strand
GAAACTGAATTAGGTAATCTTATAATTGTAGGCTTAAACCCATGTTTAATCAGATCATGGCTTCCTGTATTCTTTACACCACATTGGATACAAGCCTTAGGCTTGTAGGTTAAGATGCCTTCAACGACTATATAATTCACATCTTGATACTTTTCAGTTGGAAGCAGAGTCATTCCCTCTGGTACACCAATTTGAATATTATTGTCGAGAATTCCGCAAAGTTGTTTTATAATAGTTATATGGGACATG
>NZ_JVVG01000050.1:0-2032 GCF_001053265.1 Carnobacterium sp. 1290_CSPC | reverse complement strand
ATTGCTTTCCTTTAAAATGATTCATCGTCATTCCTCCTGCTATCTTTTTCTATTATTCTATCTTATTTGACAGTAGATTTAAAACTTTGCAACAGAACCACACCAAAAGCCACCAGCTCTCATTGAAATGCTAATGAGTACTGGTGACTTTTTTAGTGTTTTTTAATCTTAATTAGACCTTTATTCGATTACATGAATTCTTCACAGAATTTCCTTCCACAAAAAGCAATTAGCTTCTTACCTCGACATAACTCCAAAAATTTCAGCCGAAGCTCGACTAAATTGATACGCTCCGACGCTGTTAAACAGCCTAAGCTAAATGTGATTGAAATATCGGATGTGGACAAATTCGAAGAGTAAAGGTATTTATTTGAGTTGTTCCATCAATAAATGCCCACCCACTTTCAACTCAGTCAATGAACAACTTTTCAATTGAGCCACATAGGCTTGAATTCGTAAGATTTCATCAGGCCAAGAAGGCGTACCATTGACCCACTCTAGGGCAGTAGGGCCATCGGTTTCAAATAATAACTGCTGTGTTGGAATAAGATTAATCAGCTGATCGGTTAAGGTTGAATGCCCTGCATCGACAGAAATCGTAAAGAAACAGCCTAGCTCCAAATAATCAGTCACCAAGTCCAAAGGCCCACTATACCAGTGGATAATTTGACCATGTAATTGGTGCTTTTGTAGCAAGGAAAGTACTTCTTTTTCAGCTCCTTTTGTGTGGATATTGCAAATTTTTTGGAGTTTTTTTGCCTCCGATAGAAAGTATTCAAAAACTTCCAATTGACGCGGGTAAGCCGTTGTATCTTCTGCCCAGTGGAAGTCTAAACCAATTTCACCGATGAAATCACAATCCTGAATGTAAGGTTCGATATTGTCTAAAGATGTAGTTGGCGTCACCTTCCAAGGATGAATTCCGAATCCCTTTAAGATAAGTGGATGGTCTGGAATGGATTGATAGTCAGACACAGACTCACTAACCGCTAAAGTTGTCATGTTTAAGACTTCAAAGTCCGCCAATGCCTTCTCCAGCGATGGATAATGACTGAGGTGATCATGGGCATTTATTATCATGCCAATTCACCGACAAATAAATGCCGAGCTTGCCGGTACAGAAGCAATAAAGCTAGACCAGCAATTACTGTTGTGACAATGACAGATCCTCCATTAAATACAAAGGAATAAAAGCCAACAGACCAACCTTCTGGAGCAAACCGGCCCCAATAATAAACCCCAGTAATAAAGTGCCAGAAGTAACGAGCTAGAGTCCCGATAAAAGTACTCAAAAAGATATAATAAGTTGCTTTCTTCCAATTTCCCGAAGCGGTTGCCTGTTGAAGTACCGGAGCCACGATTCCTGCTAGCCCATTAAAAGCAAAAGCTACTGGATAATCTAGCACCACCTGTATGGGGTGGATAATTGAAGCTCCGCCTAGAATAATCGTCAGTAGGCCCCATAAAAGCCCAGTAAATATCCCTGCTTTCCACCCTCGACGTAAACAAAACAACGTAATGGGAATCGAGCCCAGAGCGATATCGAAGCCTGTTCCTTCGATAGGAAACAGTGAGATAATAAAGGCCAAAGTCGCAATCAACCCGGCCTCTATATAAACGGTTAATGAATTTTTTTGCATAAAAATACCCCCTTTGATACACAAAGGAGGCTTAAGTCTTCTTAAGTCTGCAATCCCTCCGCACGTACTAATGTGATCAGGTAATAAGAGTCCCGGCATACATCCAGTCTCAGTCACTCTAGTGACTCCCCTTTGCTTAGATGATATCATAGCTCATAAAAGAAACGTTGTCAACCTCGATGTTTTATAGCCCTTCCTACAGATGATACATCTAAAGATTGTGGCGTTTTCTATGGATAAATTAGTAAGATCCTTTTCTTTTATGATGAGATATTTAATTTGATGGATGATATGAATTTAAATGATGCCTACTTCTGGATAATTTATAAATCGGTTCTGTTGCAAAGTTTTAAATAAAGAATAAAATCCCTTACGGTATCTATGATTTAAGC
>NZ_JVVG01000049.1:0-276 GCF_001053265.1 Carnobacterium sp. 1290_CSPC | reverse complement strand
TGCCCCAGAAATATTAAGAAATACGCCACCTGAAGATCCAAACACTGCTGTTGAAGAAGGGCGCAGAATGCTTGAAGGTGAACAAAATACAAATAAATAGTTAAAAAATAAAAATATACTTGGCTTAGACTTATGTGATATGCATAAGTCTTTTTTTGTGTTGCCTTTTCATCGAAATGAGATATGTCCAAAAGACAGGAAAATACCCTCATTATCTTAGGAATATTGTTTCTCGCTCATTCATGGTAAGATGTGTGTATGGATTCATAGCTTTCT
>NZ_JVVG01000048.1:0-167093 GCF_001053265.1 Carnobacterium sp. 1290_CSPC | reverse complement strand
TTTATGATAATGGAGATTCCTCTTTTTTTGAAGTCATCAGTCCTATATATTGTAGAGCCAATTAAAGAACCTACTTTCTTACAAACAGAAGTCAATGAAAAGGCGGATATTACTTATGACCGTTTGCTGACCGCTAGTTTGCGTCACCATCCGGATATTATTCTAATTGGCGAAATCAGAAGTGAAGAAACAGCGAAAATGGTGATTCGCGCATCACTGACTGGTCATCTGGTATTAGCCACCGTTCATGCTAAAAATACTTTTGGTGTAATTGGACGCTTGAAAGAATTAGGCATCACTAACGAACAATTGGTCCAAACCTTACTATTAGTTGTTGCCCAAAGGTTGGTTCCTCGTGTCCCTGATTCAGAAATTGTTGCGACTGAGAAATTAGCCTTATTTGAGTTACTACAGGGTGACCAGCTGAGTAGTTTCATTTTAAATCAAAGCTATCCAAATGATTTTAAATCACTAAATCTACTATTAAAGGAGGCTTATGATCATGGCTACATCACCCAGTCCAGCATGGAAGAATATCAACTGGAAACAATTAGCGAAAACTGAAATTACTAGCACTTGGCAACCGCAATTACAGGCGACTGTACTTTTATACATCGCAGAAATGCTTCAAGAAGGGTTTCCTATGCTTGAAATATTTTCTTTTTTAAAGACTATTTTTCCTAAGCAAGAAGTGACTTTTGGCAAAATGGCGACCGGTTTCTCAGCTGGTCAGTATTTTTATCAAGTTATACATGAAATGAAAATTAAGGGTAATGTAGCTTATCAAATTCAAGTGGCAGAAGCTTATGGCAATTTTGGTTTAGGGCTAGAAACGATTGCTAAGTACATTCAAGAACGTGATCAACAGATGCAAAAGCTAAAAGGGGTAATGCTTTATCCAATTGCTTTAATTGTGTTGATGATTGGCATGTTATTTGGCTTGCGCATATTTCTTTTGCCACAATTAGCTTCTATGTCAATGGGTGAGGGACAGGGATTACTGAGCTATTTATTGATTTTCTTGCAAAAGCTGCATTGGATAATGATAGGGTTCTCAATTTTGTTGTTAGTTATACTCATCATCTATCTTATATGGAAGAAGCGGACTAACCCATTAGTAAGGGCAAGGTTATATGTCAAATTACCAGTGGTTGGAAAATTATTTAGATTATATTACACCCAGTTTTTTGCTTACGAATTTAGCCAACTATTTAAAATAGGCTATTCAGTACGGCAAATCACTGAGTCGTTAATTAAACAAGATGAAGTTGCATTCTTACAAGCTTTCGGTGAATACTTAGACGAAAGATATTATCAAGGAGTGTCATTTGCAGATAGTTTAACAGCTGCCGATGTGTTCACCCGTGAATTTCCAGCAATAGTTATTCAGGGGGAATTATTAAATCAATTGGCGATTAAGACAAGGTTATATAGTCAGAGGGTTCTAAGACTTTTGTATCAAACGATTGATCGACAGATAAAAATAGCTCAATCCATTTTGTTTTTGAGTGTCGCAATCTGTGTGGTCATGGTCTACTTAATTTTAATGTTACCAATGTTAACTATGCTAGAAACAATCTAAGGAGGAATTATTATGAAAGAAATGTTGCTTAAGTTCATTCAAAAGTGTCGTAGAAAAAAAGGGTTTACGCTTATAGAAATGGTTCTGGTCCTATTTATTGTGGCAGCCTTGTTACTGCTAATTATACCAAACGTGTCCAAGCAAACACAAAATGTAGAAACTAAAACTAACGCTGCTTTAATCGAAACTGTTGAAACGCAGATGGAATTATATTTACTAGAACATGATGAAGCAAGTGTCACGGCGGAAGTACTAGCAAACGAAGGCTATATCACCACTGATCAATTAGAAAAATATAATGCCATTCCAGCTGGAACTGTTACCCCTTAGGAATTATTAACATCACCATTTTAAGAGGAGTAGATTTTGATGAAAAAACATAAAAAGAAGTCAGGATTTACTCTTCTAGAAATGATACTTGTTTTATTTGCGCTGTCATTATCATTAATACTTGCGGTCCCATATGCAAAAGACGCTATTATCCGCTATGAATCAAAAGTAATGATGCGTAATGTCATGCAACACTTTGAATACGTGCATAAAATGACAATAGTTAGGAAAGGTATTCATTTTGTGACTTTTTCAGGTAATACAGTGGAATTTCGAGCTGATCTATTACGACCTTCACCAGTAGATACGACGTTTGTGTTTCCAAAAGAATCTAAGTTTGTCCATTATAAAAGATTTGAATTTTCTACGTCAGGAACTGTTGGGCCACAAACGATAACCTTAAGAACACCAACGAAGGATTATGCAATTGTTTATCAATTTTCTGGAGGGCGTTATGTTATTGAAGAAAAAAAGCCAGTTGATCCATAATTCCAATAGTAAAAAGGGGAAACAAGGGTTTATGTTCATCGAATCTATTATTGGACTGTCTTTAATAGGGGCTATGGTCTACCTCCTTGTCATAAACCAGCAGGTGCAACTTGAAAACCTAAGGCGAAGTGAAAGGGCCTTAAGTCAAAGTCGTGAACAGTTTCATCAATTAAATGCTGTTCAATTTGGGGCAAGTATACATGAAGGGATAGAAATCAATCTGGAAAAAGGCAAATTGGAGGATCAACGGGATGGTCATTTCACAGAATTTAAGATTCAAGAATAAATTAAATAGGCGAAAGTTAAAGCTGACTAAGTTAAATCTAACTATGTCAAATATGATTAATACAAGATCAGGATTTACCTTATTGGAAATGATTTACGGACTATTTTTCTATGCCCTAATTCAAATTACCTTTTTGGCTGTGATGGGAACAGAGATGAATATATATAACAGATATGAAGCAATGGCCTACGATGACTTTGATATCTTCTCCAACCAATTTTTGACAGATCATACACAAACGGAACTAGTTAGATATACTGCAGATACCCTTTCTCTCAAAGAAAATAATAAGGTCGGTATTTACCGGTACTATAAAGATAGCAATGGGAACTCCTGGATTAGATATTCTTTAAACGGAGGATACGAGCCACAAATTCCAAACGCTACAGGTCTCACGATCCAAGAATTAGATCATGGGAACTTCCTGTTTAAAGTGAGGCTATTCGATGGTAAGGATTATAAAATCCTTTTACCTTTAGTAAAGAAGGGTAAATAATAATGAAGAAAAGTGGTTTTGTCTTATTTACCGCATTAATGTATATGTCGATCCTAACCTTCATCTATTTAGTTAACTTAAATATGTACAGTAGCCAAGTTAAAATGAATGAAGAAATTAAAATATCCTATCAAGCACAAATCATGTCTCGCCTGGCGGTGGAGAAAGTGATCGCTGAGAAGGAGAAAGTAGTGACTAGCCAAATAAGTTCAAAGGATCAGCCGTCAGAGCCTTCAGATAGTAAAGAATTGGATACATCCCATTCTAAAGAAGAAAGTGATGTAAAACCTTTGCCGAATGAAAGCAGTGTAATCATAAATAATCCTGATCAAGCTAGTGTTTCAGAGATTCAGCCAGATGCTACCGTTGGATCGAGCAATCAAGAGGATATAGAAAATAACGAAGCAGCTGTTAATTCAGCAACTTCAGATCAAGTAAATGAAGTTGCGGCTGCCACTCAATCGTCAATACCATGGACAGATGGTAATTGGACTATGACCTTTAACCAGGGACATGTGTCAGTTGAATTAAAAAATAAGGTCTTTAGCACGACTGTATTCATTGTAGAAAACGGACGGCAATATAAATATAATAATGTCCCTTATGATCAAAGAACTCGGGAGTAAGTAGCTGTGGGTAATGGGTAAAAAGTGAGCAAGAATGTTGATAAAGAGCACTATGGATAAAGCTAAGTTTCATTGAAGACTGATATATGCTATACTAATTGGGCTATAAAAAGTGACTCTATTTAGAGAGATAGATTAGTCAATATGAGGTGAAAAGTTTGGAAAAGAGAATAAGTGCTTTGCAAGAAAGCATGGCAGCTGAAGGTATTAATGCATACTATGTCACTGACCCATTTAATTTAAGATATATTTCTGGTTTTACTGGCACAAGTGGTACAGCATTAATTACAGCAAATAATGCGTACTTCATCACAGATTTTAGATATCGGGAACAAGCGAAAGCACAGTGTGCTGGCTATGAAATTATCATTGCTGGCGGATCTGCAGCGCATACTAGTCCATTGCGATTCGTTCAATCCGCAGTGGTTAACGAAAATCTAGGTCAACTTGGTTATGAAGAAGAATATATGACAGTTGCTAAATTTGATGAGTTAGAAGATATCGTTTCTGCTCGCTTAATCCCAGCATCTGGAATGATTGAAGCCTTACGTCAAACCAAAGACCAAGAAGAAATTACGACAATTCAACGAGCATGTGAAATTGCAGATGCAGCTTTCGAGCATATCTTAGGCTTTATTCAAGTCGGTATGACTGAAATCCAAGTTGCAAATGAATTAGATTTCTTTATGAGAAGCCAAGGGGCAAGTGGTGTTTCTTTTGAAACAATTGTTGCATCAGGTTATCGTTCTGCAATGCCACATGGCGTGGCCTCTGATAAAGTGATTGAAGCAGGCGATATCGTGACTATGGACTATGGTTGCTACTATAAGGGGTATGTTTCTGACATCACAAGGACTATCGCTGTTGGAGAACCATCAAGCAAGATGAAAGAAATCTATGATGTTGTTTTCCAAGCAAACCAGCTGGTGAATGAGCAAGCGAAAGCTGGCATGACTGGTGAAGAAATGGATGCTATTGCACGTGATTTTATTGCTAGTCATGGTTATGGGGATGACTTTGGACACTCACTTGGACATTCTATTGGTTTAGATATTCATGAGTCACCAAATGCAAGTATGCATAATAAACAACCACTAAAAGAGTACACTGTTATTACAAATGAGCCAGGCATCTACTTAGAGGGTATTGGTGGGGTTCGTATTGAAGATGACATCATTTTGACAGAAGATGGGAATAAAGTCCTTACACATTCTCCACGTCACTTGATTATCGTGTAATTTTACGTAGATGATAGAATGCATCCGTCTTTTTGAGCCAGGATGCATTTTAATGTGTTATAATTTTGGTATGATTAAATTTTTTAGGAGATGTAAATATGATTACAACAAACGATTTTAAAACAGGCTTAACTATTCAAGATAATGGTAACTTATTCCGTGTTGTTGAGTTTCAACATGTTAAACCAGGTAAAGGGTCTGCTTTCGTGCGTTCAAAATTAAAAAACTTACGTACAGGTGCATTATTAGATAAGACTTGGCGTGCAGGTGAAAAAGTAGAAACTGCTCATATCGAAAACCGTGACATGCAATACTTATACGCTGATGGCGATACTCACGTATTCATGGATAACGAAACTTATGAACAAACTGAAATTCCTGCTAACCAAATCCAAGACGAATTAAAATTCATGTTAGAAAACATGGAAGTTAAAATCATCACTTTTGGTGCTGAGGTATTAGGTGTTGAATTGCCTAAGACAGTTGAATTAGTTGTTAAAGAAACAGAACCTGGTATCAAAGGTGATACTGCTTCAGGTGGTTCTAAACCTGCTACTATGGAAACAGGTGTAGTTGTTAACGTACCATTCTTTGTTAACGCTGGTGACAAATTAGTAATCAATACTTCTAACGGTGGAGAGTACATTTCACGCGCGTAATTTGAGATAAGGAGTGAACGACAATGGCTGATAAAATTGAAGCATACAAGCATAATCAAGTGCAAGCTACCGGTGCAATTGAAATTGCTCCTCAAGTAATCGAAAATATTGCCGCAGCGACGGCCTTGCAAAGCAAAGGTGTTCGAGCAATTAAACGTGCTAACAAGACAATTCAAGATGTTTTCCAACGCGATGCCGGAGTAATTCTTTATCAAAATAATCGAAATGAAATGGTATTAGATATGTCTGTAGAATTATATTTTGGGACTGCTGTAATTGCAGTTGCACAAAATATTCAATCACAGGTAATTGACCAAGTGAAGTACATGACAGATATTACGATTGATGTCGTAAACGTACATGTAACAAACTTGTATATGGAAAAAGCAAGTAAATAAATCGTATTAAGGGGAACAAGTATGAAATTAGGGTTATCACAAATTAGAGAACTCGCTGTATTAATATCTTATGAACAAGAGTTCAATCCACAACTTTCTTTGGAAAGTGCCTTCAATCATATCCTACAAAACCACAAGAAATTGGGTCAAAAGGTGAATTTTGAGGAATTAACTGAAGAAGAATTTATTGAGTATGAAAATCATGCAATCAAGTTGAAAGATAGTATTGAGAATTTTTCAGCTAAAAATCATTTTGATAAATTACCGGATGTTACTGAAGATGTGACTGTTCCCGCTTATTTACGTACATTAGTAGAAGGTGTTAAAGCAAATCGCTTTGAGATTGACCAAATGATCGATAACCATATCCATGGTAATTGGTCAGTGCAACGACTAGAATTAGTGAATCTACAAATTCTACGAGTAGCTGTGTTCGAATTACTATTTACCGATGAAGAAACGGTTCCCCGCGTAGTAGCGGTTAATGAAGCAATTGAATTAGCTAAATTATATTCGGACGACCGTGCACGTAAATTTATTAACGGGATCTTATCAAACGTCCTAGCTGAATTAAAAGCCAACGCGAATGGCGATGTTAAACCAGTAGAAACTGTTGATATTGATACTATTGAAGAGGGCGAAACAGACTTAGACATTGAATAGTCAGCTGAATAATCGTTTTGTGTGCAAGAGACCGGGACCTGAGTCCCGGTTTTTTAAATGTATATAGGTATAATTTAATTATATTGCCACTACAATACTGTTAATATGGCTCAACTTTCGATATACTTGTTACATTACATTATGGATAAGGTGGGCAATTATGATAGAAATTCGTTCCAAAGAATATGTTAAAGTTCAAACTGAGTTATTGAAACAAAGAGTAAGTGAATTAAAAGATAAAGGCATTCACCCTAAAATAGTCATTATTCTTTGTGGTGATGATGAAGCGAGTGCATCATATGCACGAACTAAAACTAGATTTGCTGACAAAATCGGCGTGGCAAACGAATTAATTTCTTGCCCAAGTAATACAACAACAGAAGAATTGTTGGCGGTTATCCAACAATATAATGAAGATGAAACAGTACAAGGTATCATGATTGAGATGCCTTTACCAAAACAAATTGACGTACAAAAAATTAATATTGCGATTGATCCAGATAAAGATTTAGATGCCATTCACCCAGTACATTTAGGAAACCTATTAGCCGGTAATCAAAGTCGGGTACCGAATACACCACTTTCTGCTATCACCTTGATGGACGAAGTAAATACGACTTTTAGAGGGAAACGCGCTGTTATGATTGGCCGGTCTACAATCGTTGGAAAACCACTAGCAGATTTGATGTTACAACGTGGGGCTACGGTAACGGTTGCCCACAGTCAAACGGAAAATATGGCTGAATTAACGCGGTCTGCTGATATTATTTGTGTTGCCGTTGGTATTCCGAAATTTTTAACAGAAGATATGGTTTCACCAGGTACAACTGTAATTGATATCGGGACTACATATGATGAAAATGGTAAAGTTACTGGTGACGTAGATTTTGAAAATGTCGCTGAGAAAACCCATGCCATTACACCGGTGCCAGGCGGTGTTGGACCAGTCACCAAATTAATGGTATTTAAACAGATGATTGATAGATTAGAGGAAGTGACAGGTATTGTCTGATAAGAATTATTTAACCGTTAGCCAGTTAACGCAATATATTGCAACCAAGTTTGAAAAGGACCCTTATTTACATCAGGTCTACGTAACAGGTGAAGTATCAAATTTTAGAAAACGCGCTAAGCATCAGTATTTCTCCTTAAAGGATGATCATGCAGTATTATCTGGGGTCATGTTTGCCAATGCTTTTAACCAGATGAAATTCGATTTAGAAGACGGAATGAAAGTCTTAGCAATCGGTCGTATCGGTGTTTTTAATGCGACTGGGCGTTACCAGTTGTATATTGACCACCTTGAGCCAGATGGTGTGGGTGCTCTTTACCAACGCTATGAGCAATTAAAGAAACAGTTAACTGAAGAAGGCCTTTTTCATTTTGATCCGAAGCCGATTCCAAGATTTCCAAAAAATATCGCAGTCATTACTTCGCCATCAGGTGCTGTAATTAGAGATATCATTACAACCGTTAAGCGTCGGTACCCGATCGTGCAATTGACCTTGTACCCAACCGCAGTCCAAGGCAAGCATGCTGCCGACGAACTGGTGAAGAATTTAGAACGGGTGTCCGCACACGGTGACTATGACACAGTGATTATCGGCCGTGGTGGTGGATCGATTGAGGACTTGTGGCCTTTCAACGAGGAGAAGGTCGTTCGTGCCGTCCGCAAAATGGACATTCCTATTATTTCATCAGTCGGCCATGAAACGGATACAACCCTCGTTGACTTTGCCAGCGATCAAAGAGCAGCCACACCAACAGCTGCTGCAGAAATTGCTACACCGGTATTGTCAGAGGAGTTGATTCGCATTCAAGAATTGCAAGCGCGATTATATCGAGCACAAGTTAATCGTATACAATATTTAAATCAGCGATTACTAGAATACCAAAATGCTTATATATTCCGCCAACCATTGCGGTTATATGAAGGCCACCAATTAAAATTAAAGAACCTACAGGCACAACTGGTTCAGTCGCAAGAAAGCCACTTGAAATCTCAAAAAGTTGCCGTACAGCACTTAGACCAAAGGTTAAACCAATCTTCTCCTGCAATTACTTTAGGCAATTACCGTACAAAATTACAATACATGCAGCGCCAATTGATTAATAGCCAAAGCCAACAGGTAAGGTCTAAGGAATATCAATTGCAAAAAGCGATGTCACAACTGGATCTTTTATCACCCCTAAAAAGGATGAGCAAAGGTTTTGCTTATGTGACAAGTAAACAAGAACCAGTAGATTCCATTACAAAAGTGAATATTGGTGATCCACTAGCCATTCAATTAGCAGATGGCCGTATTACCGCGCAAATTACTGGAACAGACAAGAAACAATTTTCTAAATTAAAAGGAGAATCATAAATGGCTATCGATACCTCAAAATTATCGTTTGAAGAAGCGTTAGAAAAACTAGAAGCAATTGTCAATCAATTACAATCTGGCGATATCAAATTAGAAGAATCAATGGACGCTTTTCAAGACGGCATGATTCTAAGCAAATATTGCAGCCAAACTTTAGAAAACGCTGAAGAAACAATGACAAAATTGATGACAGAAAGTGGTCAATTAGAAGCATTTGAAGAACCAACGAGTCAAGGTGACCAATAATGGATGCAACTTTTTTTATGGAAAACCAATTACTAGCCTTAGACGAAGCTATTCTGAAGTCTGTTGACCAATTCGGTCACGCCCAGCCTGGTCAATTGAAAGAATCAATGGTTTATTCATTAAATACAGGTGGCAAACGCATTCGACCAATGTTATTGTTGGCTACTTTAAAAGCGCTGAATGCTGACATTGAAACAGGGTTAAATACAGCTATTGCCTTAGAGTATATCCATACGTATTCTTTAATTCACGATGACCTACCAGCAATGGACAATGATGATTACCGCCGGGGTAAACCGACTAACCATAAAGCCTTTGATGAAGCGACAGCTATTCTTGCTGGCGACTCATTGCTAACGGATGCATTTGCTTTAATTGCAGCTGACTCAAAAATCGAAAATACAGAAACAAAATTAAAATTAATTGCGGAATTGTCAAAGGCAGCCGGTTCTACCGGTATGATTGCCGGGCAAATCATGGATGTTGAGTCAGAAGGCAAGCAAATTAATTTGTATTCACTACAAAACATCCATAAGCGCAAAACTGGTGAATTGATCCGCTATGCTATTTTTGCAGGGGGACAAATCGCTGAGGCTTCGAGTGAAGTTGTTGCCTTATTAGATGACTTCGCTTGGACATATGGGATTGCTTACCAAATCCAAAATGACTTGCAAGAAGTGATGTGGACGGATCAAGCGCGAGGTAAATTGAACCATTCAGATGCAGATCTAGATAAAAATACTTACCCGTCAATAATGGGTACTAATGGTGCCTTGACGGCATTATCTGATAAAATAGAATCATGTAAAAGTATTTTAAATCAAATTCAGGCAATTCAACCAGCATTTGACGTAGAATTATTAGCTGGCTTCTTAAAATACTTAAAAATTTAATTGAAAAAAGGGGTGAATTAATGGAGAAAGAAAGAGCGGATATTTTAGTTGTTCGCCAAGGATTAGCGGATTCGCGTGAAAAGGCCAAACGATTTATTATGGCGGGACAAATTTACACTGAAAAGGCCTTACGGGTGGATAAACCGGGTGAAAAGTTACCGGTAACGACTCAATTGACTTTAAAAGGGGAAGATGTGCCATATGTATCTCGTGGGGGCTTTAAATTAGTTAAAGCCATGGAGTCTTTTGATATCGACTTTACCGAGAAGAAAGTGCTAGATATTGGCTCATCAACTGGTGGATTTACAGATGTTGCCTTACAAAATGGAGCCAGCATGTCTTACGCCCTAGACGTTGGAACCAATCAGCTTGACTGGAAACTACGTTCTGATGACCGAGTTGTGGTGATGGAACAAACAAATTTCCGTTATTCAAAGCCTGAAGACTTTGTAGCCGGACAACCAGATATCGCAACAATTGACGTATCCTTCATTTCATTAGATTTGATATTACCGCCTTTACGCCCTATTCTTCAAAGCGACGGACAAGTGGCTGCTTTAGTGAAACCACAGTTTGAAGCCGGTAAAGATAAAGTCGGTAAAAAAGGGATCGTTCGAGATAAGAAAGTCCATAGAGACGTGATTGAACATACTATGCAAACCGCAATTGGACTTGGTTACGATGTTTCAGGTTTAACCTATTCACCGATTACTGGTGGTACTGGGAATATTGAGTTTTTAATGCTACTAACGAATACAGAAGGTGAGCCTGGCCAAATTGATCCCGCAATAGATATTGATGCGGTCATCGAAGAGGCACATTCAGTATTTCATTAACGAGGGTATCTATAGGGTTAGATAAGGGGAGAGATGTAAATGCTTCAGCATCTTACAATTAAAAATTTTGCAATTATAGAAGATTTAACAATTGATTTTGATACAGGCATGACTGTCCTAACTGGTGAAACAGGTGCCGGGAAGTCCATTATTATTGATGCTGTTGGCTTGTTAGTCGGTGGTCGTGGATCAACAGACTTCATTCGCTATGGTAGCGATAAATTTGACCTTCGAGGGATCTTTTACATGCCTGATTTATCTGAAGAAGGTCGCAATATGTTGGCTGATAATGACATTCCTTTCGATGATGCCCAATTAATGATTGTCCGCCAGTTAGATATCAATGGGAAAAATACAATCAAAGTTAATGGTGTATCCATGACTGTTAGCATGCTCAAAGCTTTAGGTACGCACATTGTAGATATCCATGGGCAAAATGAGCACCAGTCTTTAATGAACACAAGCAATCATATTCATTTGCTAGACCATTTTGCTAAGCATGAAATAGCTCCTAAACTAGCTAGCTACCAAGAAGCTTATGTAACTTATCAAACTGCGAAAAAGCAATTGGATAGTCAAAATCTAAACGAGCAAGAAGCTGCCCAACGCGTTGATTTATTAAAATTCCAAATCAATGAAATTGAATCGGCGAATTTGCAAGCGGGTGAAGACCAAGCTTTAAATAGTGAACGTGATCAATTGCAAAATTTTCAAAAAATTGCTGATGCCTTAGGTGCCAGCAATAATTTGCTGTCTAATGCTGATTTGAATATTATCGATTTAGTCGGTCAGGTTATTGGTGAACTTGAAACCATACGTGACTTTGACACGACCTATAGTGATTTTTATGAACAAACAACGGGAACTTATTATGCCTTACAGGATTTGGCCTCAAGTATTTCAGACCAGGTAGATCAACTGCATTATGATCCGAATCGTTTGGATGACATTATTGAACGATTAGCTGTATATAAAAATCTGACTCGTAAATATGGGGACGATACTGAAGCCGTTCTAATCTATCTGGATAAGGCGAAGGAAGAGTTGAAGCAAATTGAAAACCGTGAGTCGAATCAACAAAAATTAAAGGATGCAGTAAAAAAAGCGCAAGCAAATGCATTAGCATTGGCAGAAGATTTATCTAAGAGTAGAAAATCTGCAACAGCAGGTTTAGTGACGGCCATTGAAGGACAGATGCAGGCGCTCTATATGGAGAAAGCCAAGTTCCGCGTGGATATGTTAACCCTGGATGAATTAGGACCCTATGGGATTGATGATGTCGCCTTTATGATCGCCACTAACCTTGGTGAGCCATTTAAGCCGCTTGTTAAGGTCGCATCAGGCGGGGAGTTATCTCGATTGATGTTAGCAATGAAAACTATTTTCCAAAATGCATCAGGGGTAACAGCAATTATCTTTGATGAGGTGGATACGGGGGTATCTGGACGTGTGGCTCAGGCTATTGCGACCAAAATGTTTGAAATTGCCCTTAAGGCTCAGGTATTATGTATCACGCATTTACCGCAAGTAGCCTCGATGGCAGACCACCAATTGTTCATCTCTAAAGATGAAAACAGCAACCGTACCTACACAAATGTACGATTACTAACAAATGAAGAACGGATAGACGAAGTCGCAAGAATGCTGACGGGCTCTAATATTACGGCAGTTGCAAAGCAAGCAGCGGCTGAACAAATTGAAGAGGACCGACAATTTAAAGCGAACCTTCGCTAATAACAGGAGGAGTGGGTGGATGAAGCCTAAGATGATAGTAATAGCTGGGCCTACGGGTGTAGGGAAGACCAGTTTATCTTTAAAATTAGCCACAGCATTTAATGGTGAAATTATTAACGGTGATTCCATGCAAATCTACCAAAATTTAAATATTGGAACGGCGACCCCGACTGAAAGTGAGCAAGCTGTGGCAGTGCATCATTTAGTTTCCTATGTTAGAGTGGACGAAGAATATTCAGTTTCCCGCTTTAAAAAGGACGCTACGTCGGCTATGGAGGCGATTTTAGCAAAAGGAAAAGTCCCTATATTAGTTGGGGGGACGGGTTTATACCTAGAATCCTTTATATATGACTTATCCTTAGGTGGTAAAGATTTGGAACATCCTGGATTTCGTGCGCAAATGGAAACGTTAGCGCAAATGGAAGGGAATGAAGCAGTCTACCAGAAATTGGTTGACTTAGACTCTAAAGCAGCAGACCAAATTCATCCCAATAATTTACGTAGAGTCATTCGGGCTTTAGAAGTTGGGACTTTTTCGGACCGGTTATTTTCAGACCAATCGGAAACGCATGCAAATCATGTGTCGCCTTATGATTTGTTGATTATCGCTTTGAATACGGACCGACAAGTCTTATACGAAAGAATCAATATGCGGGTCGATGATATGGTCAACCAAGGGCTTATTGAAGAAACGAAATGGTTGTTGGCGCAAAACTTAGCTGAGGATCAACAATCAATGAAAGCTATCGGCTATAAGGAATTATTCCCTTATATTCGAGGTGAAATGCCACTTGAATTAGCACTAGAAGATTTAAAGCAAAATTCAAGACGGTATGCCAAACGACAAATAACATGGATCAGAAATCGATTAACAGATGCGCATTGGCTAGATTTAGTGACGCATCCTGAGAATTTGCAGCAGGTATTAAAGCTAGTAGAAGATTTTTTGAATGCGACTAGTTTGCCTTAATTTAGATTTTCGGTTCAGAAGGAGGAAGTATGCAAAAAGTTTTATTAGCAGCAGTTCAGACACCTGACACCAGTGACCGACAATTTGATATGCAAATTGAAGAGTTAGAGGAGTTAGTGAATACGGCAGGGGGAGAAGTGGTTGGGCTCGTTTCACAAAAACGGGAAAGATTTGACGCCAGAACCCTAATTGGTAAGGGGAAAGTAGAAGAATTGGCCATGCATGCAGATGCAAATGAAGCTGATTTAATTATTTTCTATCAGCAATTAACGCCGTCACAAAATAACAACCTACAACAAGCAGTAGATTTTCCAGTGATTGACCGAATTCAATTAATTTTGGATATTTTCGCTATGCGGGCAACTTCAAAAGAAGGTAAGTTACAGGTTGCCTTAGCACAGAACGAATACCTATTACCGCGTTTAGCAGGTAATTATAATGCCCTATCTAGACTTGGTGGGGGGATTGGGACGAGAGGTCCTGGTGAAACGAAAATTGAGCAAGACCGTCGGGTTCTTCGTAACGAGATTCAACGCATCAAGGGTGAGTTGAAAGAAGTAGAGAAGCACCGTAGTCGGACTCGTGAGAACCGGGAAAAGGGCGCTATTTTCCAATTGGGCTTAATTGGCTATACCAATGCCGGCAAGTCAACAATTACAAACGCCTTGACCCAAGCGGATACCTTGGAAGAAAATCAATTATTTGCTACCTTAACACCTTTAACACGGGTATTTTCACTCAATAATCATTTCCAAATGTCCATAACGGATACGGTAGGATTTATTCAAGATTTACCACCACAAATTATCGACTCATTCCATTCAACATTGGAAGAAAGTCGTCAGGTGGATTTGATGTTGATTGTAATTGATGCGTCATCACCGTATGCAAGCGAGCAGGAAGCAGTCGTTCTAGATACCTTGAAGCAATTAGACATGTTGGATATCCCGCATTTATTCGTTTATAACAAAATGGATAAAGTGGCAAACACCCACCAAGCAATCTTGGCCTTTAATCAGCCAAACGTGCAGATTAGTGCCAAGTCTGAAGAAAGCATTGGAGATCTGTTGGCTGCCATCGTCAACGAATTGAAAGACCAATATGACGAAGTTGAGATCGCTGTTTCACCAAGTCAAATCGGTAATTGGATGGGACTGCAGGACCATACTTATTTTGAAAAGATGGAATTTGACGAAGTGTCTCAGCAATATGAAGTGCATTTATTTAAACCCAAATATTTACAATTGCCTAAGTCTGAGTAAAATGCACTTGACAGGCATTGCTATCTTGGTATAAACTTTAATAGTTGTCATCTAAACATGACGACTTTTGTTAGGATAGCTCAGCTGGATAGAGCAACGGTCTTCTAAACCGTAGGTCGTGGGTTCGAATCCCACTCTTAACACTAAATAAAAACCCTCACTACTTAGATAGTGAGGATTTTTTTGTTTCAGCATATTTATTTAGCTTAATCGTAAAGCCTAGCTTCATATTTTCGATTGGTAGTGCCCTTGTTTAAATCTTGAAATAGTTTGTTGGGGTCTACCAGTGTCTTTTGCAATTTTATTTCTATTTTCAGTTTCTAATAACTCTTTGATTATTTATAAGTTTGCTATATTTTGAAAATGAAAATGGCACGATACAAAGTAACATTTTGCTAGTTAGTATAGAATAAAATGGGCTGAGACACACGGATAAATAGGGCACTATACCAATTTTCGGGCTTTTTTATAGGCTCTTTTTTTCGTGAAATTATAAAAGTTACCTAAAAATACACCTATTTTCAGAATTCTCAACCAATCCTACAGTCCAATATCAGATCTAACTTTAAGATCTTTATTTATTTTCCTAGTCTCATCAATATGGCTATGCAGGGTGGTTTGCTATAATAAAAGTGTACTGGCAGGCCAAATTTTACTATAGTGTAATCTTCTATATATGAAATAGTTAACGTTTTGTAAAGATACGACATTTAAGGCTTGCAATTTGATTTGTTATGATAAAATACTTATAAGATAAATGGGAGGTAGGACCATGAAAAAAGTATATTCATTATTAGGTATTTCTCTATTAGCTTTATCATTAGCGGCTTGTGACAATGTCGATTCTGCATTGGGTATGTATTCAGATGAAACGTCATCAAGGGAAGAGAGTGCATCTTCTTCAACATCGTCTGAGAGTGCTTCTTTAAATGTGGTAGAATCTGACAGCACATCTTCAAGTAATGCTTCTGCGGATGCTGATTCAGAAGCATCAAGCGAAGATACTACAGCGTCAAGTGATGAAACAACACAATCTTCGGAAGAAGTTGTGGCGGATTCGTCGGTAGCGAGTGAAGCTGCAACTGCGCAAGCGATGACGACTGAAGAGATTGAATCTTCTATCATTGCAGCAGAAGCTGAAAAAACTTCACCGTCTTCAGAAGTAGTACCATCTAGCGAAGTGGAAGATCAAGGGGCTTACGCAAGTTCTAGTCAACCAGAAGGTAACCAAGGGGCTTTCGATAATACACGTGCGCGTGAATTATTGGCTGAAGCAGCACCTTTAATTTCTGCACATTCTCAAGGTGCATACCAATCTGACGAATATTTCTTCTTACCAACATTGGTAAATGAAGATTTAGCACAAGTAGATGTTTACCGTCAATCTCCTGATGGACAAGGACATACAAACCTGATTGCAACTTACCGTTATGATGCTTATTCAGGTACTTTAATGGTGATGGATGTTGTGAGTGGTACTTGGCAAAATACGGGACAATAGAATCGCTTAGTGCATACAAATAAATTTAAGGCTGGTGATTTTAATTGATGCTAAAGGGTATATAGCATTCGATTTCAACCACCAGTTTTTTATTTGCTTTAAATCAGGAAGAAAACTTGTTAAATACCCCTAAATTAAGTAGTATTAAGAGTAAAGAAGTGAGGTGGCAAGAGTGAAAGAAAAATTGAAAGATCGTATTATTCCAATGACTTTAGCCTCGGTTAATCAGGCCAATATCGCTGGTAGTGCTGCAGAAATGTCTTATTACTTTCTACTATCTCTGTTTCCACTATTAATGATGATTGCCAATATAATTCCGATGTTATCGTTTGATCCGGATTCAGTTGTTGGACTACTTGAAACGTTATTGCCTGACCAGGTGGAGCCTATTATTGTGCCTACTTTGGAGTCTTACCTAACATCAGACACTACAGGTGCGCTTTCAGTTTCCTTCATATTAATTCTATGGTCAGGGTCTACTGCTTTTGGAACAGTGCAAAATATTTTAAACCGAACTTACGGCATCACAGACAAGCCAAACTTTATCGTTTCTAGGCTGTTTTCATTTGCCATTGCCTTTGTATTAGTCTTGTTTGCGGTAGCTTTGAGTGTTCTCTTCGTATTTGGACAGACACTTTTAGAAGCGGTAAACCAATTTATAGACGTGCCGATGCAATTGTTTGATATTTTTACCAGTGTAAAATGGCCAATTTTATTGCTTGTTTTGATTATGGTATTTACTTTTATCTACCAATTCATTCCGCATCACAAGTATCCGATTAAGTTCGCGGTACCAGGAGCGATTGTAGCAACACTGCTTTCAGCTGTTCTATCGGGTGGATTTTCATTTTATGTGAATAATTTTGGTGGTTCGTCAGTTTCTAACGGGACTATTGGGGTATTCATTGTATTAATGATCTACCTTTGGTTAACATCTATCGTGCTGATTGCAGGTGCCATGATTAACCATATTATTTACCGTTTAAATAATGTGGAAGAGTTTATCGATTCGAGTCCAAATTACCATACAACAACATCTGCGAGTTTCCCTTTTATGGATAAAAAGACGATCGCATTAGGTACATTAAAGCGTCAACCAGGAGACATCATTATTGCAGATAATCCTGCGCGACCACAAGGAAATAGAGATTAAAGGGGCGCATTATTTTGGAAAAACGTTCGTCAAATCGGCGATTAAAGAAGAAACCAACGAGTAGAGTTGATATCACTATCGTCATATGCGTCATGTTGTTAGCTTTAGTGAGTATCGTGACTATTTTTTCAACGACATATTTACAATATGATTCAGGTTCTTATTCCCAAACTATTATGCAAATAGCTTGGTTTGCGGTCGGGGCCGTAGCAGCAGCTGTTGTGATGCAGCTTGACCGGGAAACCTTGTATCACTTTGCGCCGGTAGCATACGGATTAGGGCTAGTTTTACTCGTATTAGTATTGATTTTCTATGACCGTGAATTGGCCGTGACCAATGGGGCGCATTCATGGATTACCATTGGACCTTTATCCCTTCAACCATCCGAACTAATGAAGGTTGCCTATATCATCATGATGGCTTATTTAGTTCAAGGCTACAATGATGAAGGTCGTCGTCTTGGTGTTGAGGACATGGACATGATGGAACGGGTTAAATTTGATGGTCGATTTTTATTGAAAATTACGTTATGGACCATCCCGCCGGTTGCTTTAATCATTGCGCAGAATGACTTGGGGACAACCCTGGTATTCTTGATGATGTTTATCGGTGTCATATTCGTGTCAGGAATCACTTGGTATATTATTTTGCCGGCATTCCTATCATTTGCGGTTATCGCCTTAGTATTGATCATCTTAGTGGTTTACCAACGCGATTTACTATATGCATTAGGTTTCCAAGACTACCAATTCGCCCGTATCGATTCATGGTTAAACCCTTTCGGTAATTCGGCCAATGAGTCTTACCAATTAGCACAAAGTTTGAAGGCCATCGGTTCTGGGGGCATTCTTGGAAAAGGGCTTGGTCAATTCCAAGTTCACGTCCCAGTTCGAGAGTCGGATATGATTTTCTCTACTATCGGTGAAAACTTTGGTTTCCTAGGGTCAAGTTTTGTCGTCTTATTATACTTCATCTTAATATTCCAAATGATTTCAGTGGCCTTTAGAGCCCACGACGCCTTCTATGCGTCAATGGTTTCAGGGGTAGTCATGATGTTCACCTTCCATATCGTTGAAAATATTGGGATGTCCATCGGGCTTTTACCGCTGACAGGTATTCCATTACCGCTAATTTCGGCGGGTGGTACTGCCTTAATCACTAGTATGTCGAGTATTGGTTTAATACTGTCAATCAAATACAATGAGGGCTTGGACGATGAGCACTTAAGCAAGAATCCGGTTGTGAAAGCCATTCGCTGGGTCAACCGTTTAATCCCACAAGATTTGATTGATAAACTAACCTAATTTTTGAATAATTTTAGAGGTGAATTGCATGCATAAAGTTTATAGTAAAGAGGGCTTGTACCTTGAAGAGCAAGCTGACGGCACAGTTCGTATCGGCCTTTCTGCTTATGGGTCAGATGCAGTCGGTGAGGTTTCTTACTTCGCCTTCTTCAATGATCGTGAGCTAGTTGCGGGTGAGCCATTTTTCTCAGTTGAAGGGTCTAAAGCTGTCACAGACATGCTAGCACCAATCTCAGCAGATATTGTTTCGAAAAATGAATCATTAACGGACCAACCTGAATTGCTGAATGAAGATGACGAAAGCCTTAAATGGTTAGTAGTCGCAAAAAGCAATCAAGCAATCAAGTGGGCTGATTTTTTATCTGAAGATCAACCGATTGAAAACTAAATGAACATAAAAGAACTGGATCTCTTAGCCAAACACATGCGGCTTTAAGAGGTCCAGTTTTTTAGTATGCAGTAGTTGCTAAATTGCTACATCAATGAAAAGAAGTAGGCAATTTCTTCAAGAGTATATTTCTTATTGTACTCCTCAAATTTAGCCAAGAAATTGATCACGGCCGAGGCCTTCAAATCATTGGCTAATTCATCATATTTGCTAGGGATTTGCATTTGTCTCACACCGATAGGGAAATTTTCTTTAACCGACTTGGTCATTTTATGGACGAAAGAAGGGTCGCCATTTTCACCCAAAAGGATGCTTGACCGGGTTGTTTCTTTGGAAAATTTGTTCAAAATATGATAAAGCACCTCGTATTTACTTGTTTGAGCGAACAACTCTTCAACTTGACCAATGGCCTCGTTTTCTAAATTTTCGATAATTTCATTTTCGATTTCTTCTACCACGGCGTATTTATCATCAAAATAACGGTAGAAGGATGACCGGTTTAGGCCAGCTTCTTTGACAATATCTTGAATGGTGATGGTGGTGAAGGGTTGGTCTTCCATTAATGTTAGAAGGGATGATTTGATGTTTTCACGTGTGTGTAATGATTTATTGCTTATAGTCATTTGTTCGTCCTTTGCCAATTTTTAGGGTAAAATATACTTGTGCTATTGCAATGTTATCAAACTTTTATACAATAAGACACTTTGTCCTATTTTGTGCTAGCCATGAAAATGAATATACTATAAGCTATTAAAGCAGTAAAAATAAAAGGAGTCTTATATAAATGCTTGAATTAAAAAATCTCAAGAAAACGTATGAAGTGGGCGATACGGTAACGCATGCCTTAAATGATGTATCGTTAGCTTTTAGAAAACAAGAATTCGTTGCTATCTTAGGGCCTTCAGGTTCAGGGAAAACGACACTTTTAAATGTGATTGGTGGTTTAGACCAGTATGACTCTGGTGACATGGTGATCAACGGCCAGTCAACTAAAAACTTCAAAGACCTAGATTGGGACGCTTACAGGAATAATTCAATCGGATTCGTTTTCCAGTCATATAATATTATCAGCCACTTAGATGTCTTATCCAACGTGGAGTTAGGGATGACTTTATCTGGTGTGGCGAAAGAAGAGAAACGGGAAAAAGCGAAAAACGCCTTGATACGTGTGGGCTTAGAGGAACATATGCACAAGCAACCCAACCAATTATCGGGTGGACAAATGCAACGTGTGGCCATTGCGCGTGCCTTGGCCAATGACCCGGATGTCCTATTATGTGATGAGCCAACAGGGGCTTTGGATTCTGAAACAGGCCAACAAATTATGGGCTTGATTCAAGAATTAGCCAATGAAAAACTCGTGATAATGGTTACCCATGATAGCGAATTAGCCCACCAATACGCCAACCGTATCATCAATTTTAAAGATGGTGAAGTGGTTAATGATTCAAATCCATACGACAACAAGGATGCGGATGCAGTCTTGGATATGCGCCGTACTGGTATGTCTTATTTAACTGCTTTAAACCTATCTTTTAAAAATATTATGACCAAAAAAGGGCGAACCTTTATCACGTCCTTCGCTTCAAGTATTGGGATTATTTCAATTGCGGTTGTCCTATCTCTATCAAACGGTTTTCAAAAGCAAATTGATTCAACACAGGCCGAAACGAGTGCTCAATTCCCGGTAACCATATCACAAGTCGCCCAAGATGCCTCTAATTTCACGCTATCAACTGAAGAAGAAACGGAATACCCAGATGGCAATACCGTGATTGCCAACGAAGACCCAGCTTCAGCTGGTCAACATGAGAATGACATTACCACTGATTTAGTTGAGTACGTGAAAGACATCGACCCAGCCTTGACTGAGGCTTTAAACTATACTTATTCTGCCCAGTTGAACCTTTTACGCGATGTAGATGGGGAAGTTGAGCAAGTTGCCTTTTCTAATTACGCTCAAGATTCAGCTACCGGTGACGTCCAAAGTTTCTATGCGACATCATCAGGTATGGGGGCTTCCACCTTCCCAGAGGCTACCTCTGGCGATGAGAATGCCTTTTTAACGGAAAACTACGACGTGCTTGCAGGAGAATTACCATCTGAAGAAACGGATATTGTCCTAGTAGTTGACGCATACAACAAGGTCAACTTAAATGCCTTGAATAATCTAGGATTCGACTATGAAAATGGCGACGAAATTACCTTTGAAGACATCGTCGGTACCCAAGTAGTGGTCGCTTCAAACGACGCTTACTATCAAGAATTACCAACTGGTACATACATGCCAAACCAAGATTTAAATGCTGTTTACGATAACGAGAACAATCAGACATTACGCGTATCAGCTGTTATCCGGCCAAAAGAAGATGCCACTATGGCGATCTTAAATGAAGGGATCAACTATTCAAACGCTTTGACTGAAACAGTGATTGAAAATAATCAAAATTCAGCTATCGTTCAAGCACAAAATGATAGCGACAGTTCAGTTCTTACAGGCGAAAGTTTAGATGAAGCTGGTAAAGAACAAGTCTTAACTGCACTTGGCGCTAACGCAATCCCGTCATCTATCATGATTTACCCTAAAAACTTTGAAACGAAAGATGATGTTCTTGCCTATTTAGATGCATACAACGAAGGCAAATCTGAAGATGAGAAGATCCTTTATACAGATTTAGCGGGTACCATGACTGAATTAACTGGCGGTATTATGGACGCAACAACTTACGTTCTAGTTGCCTTTGCCGGTATCTCGTTAGTGACTTCAATGATTATGATTGGTATTATCACCTATACATCAGTCCTTGAACGTACTAAAGAAATAGGTGTCCTTAAAGCCTTAGGTGCTCGAAAAAAAGACATCACCCGTGTATTTGACTCTGAGACTTTAATCCTAGGTGTACTTTCTGGCTTAATTGGTGTCGGGACTGCTTACTTATTAACATTCCCAATCAATATGCTGATTGAATCCTTAACAGACCTTAAAAATGTAGCCATTTTAGACCCAGTACATGCCGTTGTCCTATTGATTATTTCAACTGTTTTAACAGTTATTGGGGGTCATATTCCAGCCCGGATGGCAGCGAAAAAAGACGCCGCTGAAGCCTTGCGCGCTGATTAATGTTGTTTGCTTAATCTTAAGTAATTGTTAGCAAAACTTCGGATACTATCTTACAAAAAAATAAACACATCACAAGAACCCCCTAAAGTAGGGACGCAAAAGCCGTCAACTTTAGGTAGGTTGGTTGATTGCCATTGGTGCAGGTATTATTGACTTATTGGTGACAGAATTAGATCAATATTTTCGTAAAAATAAAGTGAATAATTAACAAAAGTCATTTTAAATAAAAGAACTGCCGCTTTCTCTAAATTAGAGTGAGCAGGCAGTTCTTTTTTTGCAGCTTATCTTGCTATTGTATGCATTTACTTCTTTTATTGATTTTCTAGTTCAGCAGCAAAGTCTTCGTAGGTTTGATTAGCGTCGATACCTTGTTGACAGTACATTCAAAGCCAATTCACTAGAAAAAGAAAGCGTTTAATTTTATTAGAAATTGTGGAACCACTCAAATATTGGTAGCATATTGTCTTCAAGGTTATCTGTCATCATTTCCGGATGCCACTGTACCCCTAAAATATTATAGGTTGATTTGGACTTGTCCACTTCATAGGATTCTATGACCCCATCATTGGCCCAAGCCGTTGCCTTAAGTAGGGGTGATAGGTCTTCAATCACTTGGTGGTGATAGGTGTTAATCAGCAGTGTTTTTGGATTATCAAACAGATTGCTGATGATAGACTCTTTTTCCAATTGGATTGAGTGGTGTGGGAAGTGCATACGACTCCAATTCTGTATGTGCTGAACAGCATTTGCTTGACCGATGGGGTACTCGCTCAAGTCTTGATAGACGGTACCATTCAACAAAATGTTAATTAACTGGAAACCGCGGCAAATAGCTAATATCGGGATATTCTTTTTGGTGGCAGCTTCAAATAGCGCCCGTTCCCAACGATCTCGTGGGGGATAGACACTTTGTAATTTAGGTGAAGGCTCACGGCTGTATAGTAGAGGTGAAACGTCTTGGCCACCAGTAAATACAAGCCCGTCCAATTTGGCAACATACTGCTCTGCCAAAGCTAAGTCTTCTTGTAATGGGATAATAATTGGCATATGGCCAGCCATAGTTAATGATTTACTATAACCATGCGGACTATAATCACGCATGAATTCATCCCAATCATGATCAAGTGCATTGTGGTTCCCCGTAACGCCTATAATGCGTTTATATGTGGATACTTTATTATTCATACTGTCACTCCAAACTTTGATTTCCAATCTATTATACCAACAAACACTGGGGTAGGGTCAACTTAGACTACTTTTTCAAGATGATAGCGAATAAGGATAACAATTGATAGCTAATCGATACCCTGAAAAAGAGCTTAATTCTTCGAATATTACAATATTGAATGGTATATTAATTGCAATGAATTTAAGGAAGAAGGCAATGAATATGAGTATATCAGTGAATTTACCAAGCTTTACGATCGGGCCGGATGCCTATGACGATATTAAAAAATACGCAGGTTTTGCAGGAGAGAAAGTAGCCATCATAGGTGGAGAAACTGCTTTAGAAAAGGCTTTGCCAAGTTTGAAACCAGCGATTCAAGCAGCCGGTTTAACCATTACCGCCATTGAATGGTATGGGGGCGAAGCTTCTTATTCCAACATTGATCGCCTTGTCGCTTTAGACCAAGTTCAAGCAGCAGATATGATTTTTGCGGTCGGAGGCGGGCGTGCCATTGATACTGGTAAAACAGTTTCAGCTAAACTTGAAAAGCCAATTTTCACTTTCCCAACAATTGCCTCAAACTGTGCGCCAACTTCAGCCGTTTGCGTCTTATACAATGACGACCATGAATCAGCGGGTTCATACCGGTTACATGCACCGGCCGTCCATTCATTTGCCGACTCAACTATTATTGCTGAGGCACCTGAGCAATACATTTGGGCCGGAATCGGTGACGCGATTTCCAAAGAAGTGGAAGTATCTTTTTCAGCTGAAGGACGAGAATTAGCCTACAATAACACCATTGGTGTACATATTGTCCAGGGTGCTAACCAACGTGTCTTGAAAAATGGCTTAGCGGCACTTGAAGCTGCCAAAGCCCATCAGGAATCGCCTGCTATCGACAATATTTTATTTGAGATACTTGGGACAACTTCTTATACGTCAGTATTAGTAGATCACGACTATAACGGTCACTTTGCCCACTCATTCTACTACGGAGTAACTGTCTTACCTCAAGGGGAAAGACACTTGCACGGTGAAATCGTATCTTACGGGGTATTAATCGTTCTACAATTGGCTAAAAAATATGACGAATTGAAAGTAATTCGTGATTTCATGATTTCAGTGGGTTTACCAACGTCATTAAAAGCCTTAGAAATTGAAAGTGACGAAGATTTGAAAACGGTATTAGATAAGGCCTTTACCTTAGATCATATCCAAACATCACCATTTGAAATTAACCGTCAAATGGTTGAAGATGCTATTCAAGAAGTTGAAAAATTAAACCAATAATTTGATGCATCATCATTTATATAATCGAGTGTGGGCTGTGGCGAAGTGCTGCAGTCCTTATTTTGGATTTTTGAAGTGGTGAGGGCAGGGCGCAGGGCGGGTAAAGTAACTTTTGCAGTCGGTCCATAAAACATGATAGAATGATAGCGATGAATAAGAAGCTTTATGCATGTAGAGCCTTTTATATTTGGGGAAAAAGTGATACAATTGACTAATTGTAAAGCAGTTTTTTTACAAAGTGCCCGGTTCTTACCAGAAGGATTTTAATGTGTTTGATAGGTGGTTTAGAATAACCAAGTAAACTAGCAAGGGACATATAAATTCATGAATCGGCCTTCAATATATAAATCAAAATAAGAGGCAAGTTGGCATCTGACTAAGTTGATGATTTGTCTTATTTTTCGAGAGGAGAACACTTAATGGACTTAAAAAATCAAGTTGCCCAAGTCATTAAATCGAGCATTGAAACTGAATTGACTTTGGAACAAATTCAAAATCTATTAGAAGTACCAAAACATGAAGGACACGGGGATATCGCCTTCCCATGTTTTATTTTTGCTAAGGAATTGCGCAAAGCGCCTCAAGCCATTGCACAGGAAATTGCACCAAAAATTGAGGGAGAAATTGTAGACCGTGTTGAAGCAGTTGGCCCATACATCAACTTCTTCTTAAATCAAACATTGGTGACGCAAGCGATCCTAACTGAGATTTATGAAGCAGGTAACCACTTTGGTGAATTAGCCATTGGACACGGTGAAAATATCACCATCGATATGTCTAGTCCAAACATTGCGAAACCAATGTCAATGGGACACTTACGTTCAACTGTTATCGGGAATGCTATTGCCAACATCACAACAAAAGTTGGGTTCAATCCAGTACGTATCAATCACTTGGGTGACTGGGGAACGCAATTCGGTAAGTTGATTGTCGGTTACAAAAAATGGGGCTCTGAAGAAGCTGTTCGTGAAAACCCAATTCAAGAATTGTTGAAATACTATGTACAATTCCATGAAGAAGCAGAAAATGATGAAAGTCTTGAAGATGAAGGGCGCCTATGGTTTAAAAAACTAGAAGATGGCGATCCAGAAGCCTATGCATTATGGAAATGGTTTAAAGACGAATCATTAAAAGAATTCCAACGCATCTATGATATCCTTGGCATCGAATTTGATTCTTACAACGGGGAAGCATTCTACTCAGATAAAATGCCAGCTGTTATCGATGAATTAAATGACAAAGGCTTATTAAAGGTAGACCGCGGTGCAACAATCGTTGATTTAGAGGCTTATAACTTAAATCCGGCTTTAATAAAAAAATCTGATGGGGCGACTTTATATATCACACGTGATCTAGCAACAGCTTTATACCGTAAAGAAACTTACAACTTCGACCAATCACTTTACGTGGTTGGTAACGAACAAAGTAACCACTTCAAGCAATTAAAAGCTGTGTTAGAGTTAATGGGTTATGACTGGGCTGCAGACATTAATCACATTCCATTTGGTTTAATCACCCAAGACGGTAAGAAATTGTCTACTCGTAAAGGGAATGTTGTATTGTTAGAAGACGTATTAAACGATGCCATTGACTTGGCCTTCAAACAAATTAACGAGAAAAACCCTGACTTAGAAAATAAAGAAGAAGTTGCCCACCAAGTTGGTGTTGGTGCTGTTATTTTCCATGACTTGAAAAATGACCGCTTAAATAGCTTCGACTTCAACTTAGAAGAAGTTGTGCAATTTGAAGGGGAGACTGGCCCATATGTACAATATGCCAATGCGCGTGCCCACTCAATCTTGCGCAAAGGAAACTTTGAGCCAGCTAAGATCAGCGAAATGACAAACTTCAACCTAGATAGCGATGAAGCTTTCCAAGTATTGAAAGAATTGAACCGTTACCCAGATATCGTAGCTAGTGCATATGAAAAATACGAACCATCTGTTGTGGCTAAATACTTATTAGCCTTATCTCAACAATTCAACAAATACTATGCACATACACGTATCCTAACTGAAGATGATCAATTACAATCGCGTTTAGCATTAGTATATGCCTTAACACAAGTGTTAGAATCTGGTTTAGCTATCCTTGGCGTACAAGCACCAAGCCAAATGTAATTTTTTGGACGCGAGGTTGTTAAAACCGATTTAAAACAAAATATGTTTTCATAGGAGAAAGGTAGTCACTGCCTTTCTCCTTTTTATTGACTTTTAACTCATATTCTTCCAAGAATTCTCATCTACCTTTAAAAATTCTATACAAGTGTCTTGACTTTAAATATCAAACCCTTATAATAATGAAAGCATAAAATCCTGTGAAGCATTGAGGGCGGGACCCGATGTGTGACCACATAATATCAATTGTGTTCTTAGGTCAATTTGCGAATGGCCTTATTTTTTTGGGGAAAAATAGAGTAAAACAAATTTGAGGGAGATGTGATTTATGGCAATTAAAGCGAAACCACTTTTATTAGATGTAGAGGAAAAACCGTTGTTCGCGAAAGGTTTATTATTGAGTTTTCAACATATATTTGCAATGTTTGGAGCAACAGTATTGGTGCCAATTCTTTTAGGGATGCCTGTATCTGTTGCTCTTTTTGCGAGTGGGATTGGGACTTTAATTTATCAAGTTGCAACTAAAGCGAAAGTACCCGTTTACTTAGGGTCATCATTTGCTTATATTACAGCGATGCAAATTGCAATTCAACAAATGGGCGGAGATGTTTCAGCAGCCCAAACTGGTGTCATCATTTCTGGTATAGTCTACGTTCTTGTAGCGATTGCGATTCATTTCGCAGGTACTAACTGGATTGATAAATTATTACCGCCAATCGTTATTGGACCTATGATCATGGTAATTGGTTTAGGTTTATCATCAAGTGCGGTAGCCAATGCAGGTTTCGCAGAAGATGGAGATGTACGTAACATCGTCGTAGCTGTTGCGACCTTCTTGATCACAGCCCTAGTTCAAACTAGAGCGAAAGGCTTTTTCAAAATTATTCCGTTCTTAGTAGGGATTATTGGTGGTTATATTGTAGCGGTCCTATTGGGGATTGTAGATTTTACACCAGTTATAGAAGCGCAATGGTTTGAGTTGCCTGCTTTATACCTACCATTTGAGACATCTCTGTTTGAATCATATAATTTATACTTTGGTCCTGAAACATGGGCGATCGTACCTATTGTCTTGGTAACTATTTCAGAACATATTGGTGACCATACAGTATTAGGTAAAATTGTTGGCCGTAACTTCCTAAAAGATCCAGGTCTAAGCAGAACCTTAATCGGTGATGGGGTAGCCACTGCAGTGTCAGCCTTCATCGGTGGACCAGCGAATACGACATATGGTGAAAACACTGGGGTGATTGGTTTAACGCGTGTGGCTTCTGTATCAGTTATCCGAAACGCCGCTATTATCGCTATTATCTTAGCCTTCCTTGGTAAATTTACTGCCTTGATTTCAACGATTCCAAACGCTGTAGTCGGTGGGATGTCTATCTTACTTTACGGGATTATCGCAAGTAACGGTTTGAAAGTCATGATTGAAGAGCAAATCGACTTCAACCAAGTACGGAACTTAATTATTGCGTCAGCAATGTTGGTTATTGGTTTAGGTGGCGCGGTCTTAGACCTTGGTTACTTAACCTTCTCAGGAACTGCCTTATCAGCCATCGTTGGTATCGTATTAAACTTAATCTTACCTGCAGAAGTGACTTTCCAAGCAGATAGAGACATTAAATAATTAAATAAAAATTGTTAGCAAAACGGCGGTTGAGACTAAGCCATCTCAACCGCCGTTTTAGCATTTATTGTTTTTCAAATGTGTTAATTAGTCTCTAGAATAGTCTTTATCTTCGCCTTGTAATTCTGGGTTGGTTTCAACTTCGTGGTACATGTTATGGATAGACAGTACAACGAACAAGAATAAGAAGGCTGTTTGTAACCAGAAAATGGTCAAATCAAACATACCGTGCAGGATAACGATACTGCAGAAACTACAAATCAAGGCTAAACGTCGACGTAAAATCGGATATTGCCGCATTTGATGAATCTTCTTGCCTAATGAAATCAGCGAAGGTAACAATATACCTGTCCCAACGGCACCGTAGGAAAGAAGGGTGTCTAGAACAATATTATGGGCATGTTGAGTGTATTTGTCCCCATAGTCTTGCCAGACATTGAGATAAGTCAAAGGCCCTTGTCCAAACCAAAAGTTATCTCTTAAGCCTTTCAAGCCGATTTCCCAGATGACAAACCGGTCTTCAAAAGCAAATCCTAAGTCCTCAAATCTTGGAAGGAAACCCAATTTGATAGCGATCAGTGTGCCAATCGTGGCAGTTAGAAATGTCCCAACTGCTATCTTTTTATAACCTAATACGAAATAGAATACAAAGAGTGTCCCAATCACCACGAGTAGTGAGGTACGGGTCCCGGTATAGGTGATCGCGAATAGGTTGCATAAGGATATAAATAGGAAAACGAATTTCTTCCGGTATTTGGTCGTCCGCATCATTTTGTAGAGGCCGATGAAGAAGAAGAATTCTAGCATCATGGCATAGTAATTGGGGTTGGCAAATGTTGCTTCCGCCCGACCGTTGTGGATGCGGTTAATCTCTGGGGATATGAAACTGTAATCCCATTCTGGTACCCAATTTAAATATTCAAAGGTTGCGAATATAAAGATGATAAATGAGCCAATTAAGGCAATGTTCAACAATTCTTCAACGTAATAGGGTCGAATGACTTGCTGGTAATAGTTAAAATAGATAGCGATTGGTATAAAGGCAATCGAAATCCCTAATCCTGCCCAGTTTTGAAAGATAAATGAAATCACTGCTGAATACGCGATAAATATCCATATTGAGGTTGCCACTTCTCGCTTAATGTAGCGCGGGCCAAGTAGGCCTAACATGAATAAGAATATAAATATGACAGCGAAAGTGACTAAGGTCATATAAAATGGAAATAGGTTACTGATAAATAATATCGAGATCAGTAATGATTGAACTGGCCAGGTTAGTTGAGCTTCTGGTTTACTCACCAAAAGTACACCTCCCTAATGTAATCATAATTATCATTATAGCAACAATTCACGGGAAAAACACGGATAGGTCGCAATATTATCAGATTTTTAAGACCTTTAATTTGTGGTGCGGGCAAGGAGTAAATTCCTATTCTATAAGCACTATAATTAAAAGATAGGTTGAATAATGATATAATAAGTTATATTGATTGGAGGGACGGATATGGAAAAACTCATTTGGACCGGACTTGATGAAAAGGCCTTTAAACCTTACAAGTCTTGGATAAACAAAGGTAGTCCTGGTATCTGTGGCACCTATTGTGCTGCGGTATTAACACACTTTACAGTGCTTAGGGACACCAACCATTGGATGGCTAAACAGGACCTAATTAATGCCTTTAAAAAAGTTGTCGACGACTACCACCTACATAATGGGACTTTTTATTGGAATGTGGAAACAGGCTTAAATTCGGTATTCAATTTCGAAAATTACAGTGCGAAATCAGGCTTATTACCGGATATTGAAGTGCCTAAGTTAATTGATCAATACCAAGCACCAGTCATCGTTGGTACCTTAAAATATTTAGGTTCCGCCTATAAAAACCATTGGCTAATTGCCTATGCTTACGCTTATGACGAGCAAAATGATTTATATTTTAAAGTTTACGACAATCACGGTAAATACAATGCGGTCATTCCAGCTAAACAAACGAATGCCTATGTGTATTTAGAGCCGATCCAAGCAACGACAATAGAGCCGTCTACTGACGAAATAATAAATGAAGTGGACGATTTTACGAAAGATATTGCGATTGAAACCAATCAAGCGAGACAAATCTTTTTAAAACGACAAGCTAAAGAAGCTGAAGAACGTAAGAAAAAACAAATTTTTGGAAAAGAGTGGGATGAATGGAAAGATATGATTATATAAGTATCGGCGGTGGGAGTGCTGGTATCGCATCAGCAAACCGTGCCGCTGAATATGGAGCTAAAGCTTTAATTATCGAGAAAAGAGATGTTGGTGGTACCTGTGTAAATAGAGGTTGTGTACCTAAGAAGATTTCTTGGCATGGCACGATGCTCAGAGATCAGATCAACGAGTACGGTTCTGCATATGGCCTAAACTTCACTGAAGAAGGTCCAGTTGACTACCCTGTATTAAAAGCCAATAGAGATGCTTATATTGACCGCATTCACGGTGGTTATGCATCTGGTTTTAAATCTCGTGGGACCCATTATTTAGCGGGTGAAGCGAAATTTATCGACAACCACACAGTAGAGGTTGACGGCGTTCAATATACAGCGCCACATATCGCCATCGTTCCAGGTGGCCGTCCACGTTTAATTGACCTACCGGGTATTGATTTAGTAGATACTTCTGACGACTTTTTCGAATGGGAAACTTTACCAGAAAGCGTCTTAATCATCGGTGCAGGTTATGTGGCAACCGAATTTGCGGGCGTATTAAATGGCCTAGGTGTCAAAACAAGCCAAGCTGTTCGACATGACCGTCCTTTAAGAGGATACGATCAAGCAATTATCGAAGTCTTAGTTGATGAAATGAAGAAAACGGGCATTGAATTGCTGACTGAAAGCGATCCTGAATCCATTGAACAATTAGCTGATGGTTCACTTCGTGTAAACTTTAAAAATGGCCAACATGCTGACGCTGAAAAAGTGATTTATGCCATCGGACGTACACCAAACACAGATAATATCGGTTTGGAAAATACAGATGTTGAATTAACAAAATCAGGCCACATCAAAGTGGATGACTACCATAATACCAATGTGGAAGGCTTATATGCCTTTGGTGACGTTATCGGTAAAGTTGAATTAACACCGGTAGCGATTATGGCGGGTAGAACCTTATCGGATACCATTTTTAATGGTGCTGACCCGTACTTGTTAGACTATGACACAGTACCAACTGTCATCTTTACCCATCCAGCAATCGGATCTATTGGCTATTCAGAAGAGGCAGCTAAAGAAAAATTTGGTGCTGACAAGGTGAAAGTGTATACTTCAAACTTCACGCCAATGTATTCAGCAGTTTCAGAAAACCGCCAACCAGCCCGGTTGAAATTGATTACCCAAGGAGACGATGAAGTGGTTGTAGGTGTTCATGGGATTGGCTATGCCGTAGAAGAAATGATGCAAGGTTTTGCGGTTGGTGTTCGTTTAGGATTAACCAAGAAACAATTCGACCAAACAATTGCCATCCATCCTACAGGTGCTGAAGAATTCGTCACCATGCGCTAAATTTAATAGCATACAAAAAAAGCGTCCATCGGGGATCAAAAATCCTAATGGACGCTTTTCGTATGGATGTAAATAAATATAGATGCAAATATATTCATTTTCCTTGATTTAATTTTTTAGTGATATACGCGCTCTATATAGATTAGAAAGCCGGTCTCAGTTACGTCAAAGGTAACGTAGTCGATGGCTGCCGCTAAGATTTCTGTATTAAAAGTATCGTTTCGAATACCTAGTAAGTCTTCGTAATAATATTCAATTTCAGGCTGTCTTCTCGCATTCAAATCATCTAGCTGGTCGATGAATGATTGGGGTAGGTCAGCTTTTTTGCCATCGAACTTAATCACTGAAGTGGATTGTTTATCTGTCGCGATACATAGATCCATCTGATATTTGTTAATATTATATTCATCAAACAGGTTCATGAATTCCGACACTATTCGGTTAACTTTTGCGTATTCTCTCATGTTCTTCAATTCTCTCCTTAATGACATCTAGAATAGGGATTAAAAAGGCAGCGACAAACCCGCCAGAAAAGCCATTATTATAAAGGTTTAACCCGGCATGGGCATGACCCGTATTATTGACAACAGCAGCGTGTAGGGCACCAGCAATTAAGCCCGCGCCCCAACCGTAATGTCCGGCAATTGGCGCTAGGGTGGTACCGAATAGGGCTGCAAGTAATGCGCTCGTAGAATTCGGATTGTCGATATGCATGGCAATTTGCATCAAGTAAATCCCCGTCATAATCGGTATTACATTGAAAGGGTGCTTACCAAAAGCTGCAAAGCCCATAACAGTCAACACGCCACCTATAACAGCCCCCTCCAACTGACCGCCGACAACGTGGACATAGGCAATGGTAATCCCGCCAAGAATCCCCATATTCATCAGGGTAATCGAGGTACTAAATTCAATCACAAAATCCGAAATTAGTTGCCCAGAGGACCGTCGTATTTTCGTGAAGCCTTTAAATGAGTAATCATTCAGAACGAATCCAGCTAAAAATAGGATAAGTGAGAAAATGATGAAAAACCAGGTAACAATAGGACTAGAAAATTGCTTGGGTTGGATATCATAAGTCACTGGAAGTTCAAACACCCGCATGATGGACGTAATAATCAGCCCAATAACCCCAGCGGTAAAGCCGATATTGTACAAGTTGAACCCCTGATGGAACCGTAAGAAGGACGCTGAAACAGGATGGATGACAAATCCAATCGCCACTCCAGATAAAATCCCAATAGGCATCCCCACATAAATAGGTAAGCCTTGGCCGAAAGTGATTAATGAAACCACAGGGCTTAAGGCAGATGAAAAAAGAGCACCTAAAAGTAAGTTGGCAATCGGCGTATCCGAATATTTGCTATAAAGGAAGGTACCAATTAGAAATGGTATCGAATTATATAAGTTTTTCCCGAAGAAGGAAAAGCCCATAACTGTCAATATTGCAGCTAAAAGTGGACCAGTAATTTTAGGGGCGTTACGATGTATAAAAAAAGTATTGGCTAAAGTTAAAGTTCCTACGTTAAAAAAAGTTGCACCTATTCCACCAACTTCAAAATAATCCGTAATTAAATTACTAGGAGACAAGAGAATTGTCCAATAACCAGATATTAAAGTGCTAGGTGATTGCATAATTAATCCAAATAATATAAAAATGCTAGCTACTGTATAGAAGAATAAGGGTTTAATTTCAGTTTCACCAAAGAATAGAAATAAAAATCGTTGTAGTTGATTATTGATTGTATTGCGCATCTAAAACCACCTTTAATAGTATAATATATTTTATTTTTATTTAATCTTAGCAAGAATCTGGTAGGTAAACAAGCAAAAATTGCAAAGGTATATAATGAGATAAACTCAGGAAAAACAGATCTCATATGACAAAATGTAAAAGGGCTATGACGGAAGTGTCACAGCCCTTTGTAGCTTAAAAAGCAAATAGATAAAATTGTTATTTGTTTAATTCTGACCCCGCATCAAATTTTTCATCCCAACCAGTAGCACGGATAATAAATTTACCGATTTCTACGTAAAGTACTACAGAAGCAGCACCTAATAGAATTACAGTCCACATTTCCATAGCCATTGGGTCACCTAACAAGTGAACAGTACCGAAGGCGTCGTTTAGACCAGGTACGAATACAGTAATTAACATCAATACTGTTGAAGCTAATACTGCGATGTTTAACCACTTGTTGTCGAATGGATTTGAAGCGAATAGTGACTTGAATACTGACTTAGAGTTGTAAGCGTGGAACAATTGGATAAATGCTAATGTTAAGAAGGCCATAGCTTCTGCATCTTCCAATGGCACACCCATTTGGTAACGACCGTACCAGAATACAAATAATGTTACAGCACCTTCATAGATACCTTGATAAATAATTGATGGTAATACACCATTTGATAATAAGTTACCAGAACGTCCACGAGGTTTGTGTTCCATTACATCAGATTCCGCTGCCTCAAGACCTAAAGCAATTGCAGGGAATGTATCAGTTACTAAGTTGATCCATAAGATATGGATAGGTTCTAAGATTGTCCAACCAAGCATTGTTGCAACGAATAAAGTCATAACCTCACCCAAGTTAGCAGATAGTAAGAATTGAACTGCTTTTTGGATATTTGAGAATACTTTACGTCCTTCTTCGATGGCAGTGATGATTGTCGCAAAGTTGTCATCAGCAAGTACCATGTCAGAAGCACCTTTAGAAACTTCTGTACCGGTGATACCCATACCAATACCGATATCAGCTTGTTTCAATGAAGGCGCGTCATTAACACCGTCACCAGTCATCGCAACAACTTTATCGTGTGATTGCCATGCAGATACGATGCGAACTTTATGTTCTGGAGATACACGTGCGTAAACTGAATATTGTTCAACATTTGCTGCTAATTCTTCATCAGTTATTTCATTTAAGTGTGCACCAGTTGTAACTGCTTCTTCTTGACCTTCTTCAATGATACCTAAACGAGCTGCGATAGCTGCGGCAGTATCTTTGTGGTCACCAGTAATCATAACAGTACGGATACCCGCTTGTTTTGCAGTAGCGATAGAGGCTTTAGCTTCTGGACGCTCAGGGTCAATTTCACCAACCATACCAGCGAAGATTAAATCATGCTCTAAAGTTTCTGTGTTGAACTCACCAGGCAATTCATCAATGTAACGATAAGACATACCTAATACACGTAATGCTTGGATAGCCATACCGTGGTTAGCATTTAATAATTCCTTACGAGCAGCTTCATCTAATGGTAAGATTTCGCCGTTGTTCACGTAGTGTGTACATTTTTCAATAATAACGTCTGGCGCACCTTTGGTCATTGAAACGTATTTACCGTGTGATTGCTCTTCACCTAAAGTTTCGTGAACAGTAGTAGACATTTTACGATCTGAATCGAATGGTACTTCACCAACACGAGGTTGAACTTTGATTGTTTCACGTACATCGTAACCTTTGTCGAAACCGAATTGAATCATTGCAGTTTCAGTAGGGTCACCAGCTAATGAACCATCTTTAGCGATTGTAGAGTCATTGGCCATATTCATAACTCGGAAAACAGGTTCGTTATGGTCAATGTCTTCAGATGCATCGTGTAATTCACCATTGTAGTAAACTTTTTCGATAGTCATCTTGTTTTGAGTTAGGGTACCAGTTTTATCTGAACAGATAACTTCAGTACCCCCAAGTGTTTCAACAGCAGGTAACTTACGTACCAAGGCACGACGGTCGGCCATCTTTTGAGTACCTAATGCAAGGATAATAGTTGAGATAGCAGGTAGACCTTCTGGAAGTGCAGCAACGGCAATTGAGATTGCAGTTAATAGCATTGTGATCCAGTCAAATCCACGCAATAAACCTAGGAAGAAAATAACAACGGCAATAATAACAATTGCATAAGTTAGGAAACGAGTTAACCCGTTCATGTTTTCTTGTAATGGTGTTGTTTTACCTTCAGCGTTTTCTAACATCTCAGCGATGTTACCGACTTCAGTATCCATAGCTGTTGCAGTTACAACACCTTCACCACGTCCGTAAGTTACGTTAGTAGAAGAGAACCCCATATTTAAACGGTCACCGATACCAGCGTCACCTTCAACAGTGGCCGTATCTTTAGTAACTGGTACAGATTCACCAGTTAAAGCAGCTTCTTCAATTTGTAATGAACTTGCTTTGAATAGACGTAAGTCGGCAGGTACAACGTCACCAGCTTCAAGAATTACAATGTCACCAACAACGATATCTTTAGAATCGATTGCTTTAACTTCGCCATCACGACGAACGTTTGCTTTAGGTGAAGACATTTTCTTAAGAGAGTCAATAGCATCCTCAGCTTTATTTTCTTGAACAACACCCATGATTGCATTAATTAGTACAACCGCAAGAATAATAATTGCATCTACCATACCGTGAGAACCTTCTAAAATTAATGAAAGTGCTGCAGCGATTAATAAGATAATAATCATTAAATCTTTAAATTGATCCAAGAACTTTTGTAAGGTTGACTTGCGTTCACCTTCTTTAATTTCGTTCGGTCCGTTCTTCTCTAAGCGACTGGCAGCTTCAGCATCAGATAAACCTTCAGTAGAAGAATTTAATGATGTGAAGACTTGATCAGCATCTTGAGTGAAGAAAGACAGATTGTTCTTTTCTTCTGACATTAATCATCTCTCCATCCTTTAAATTATTATTCCTAAAGCAGGATCCAGAGGTTGTCTTTCAAAAAAAGACCTATGACTACTCCTCCAAGTAGAGAAGTAGCCATAAGTCTCATCTTTTAAGACGGCACCAGCAGATATCTGCCGTATATGTTGGCGCCGCCACGATACAATAATCGCTGATTACTCCCTCATGGAACTGTTTAAGTTAAGATAATTATATTTTATTTAAGATAGAATTGCAATAATTAACTGAAATTAAAATGCGCAAAGACTGTCTAAATTTGTTGAATGGCAAAAGCACCATTTTTGGGGTATAATGATTGTTCGTGAAAAAAGAAAGGTGTTGAATATGGAGTCATCTTACATTCAAATTATTAATCAAAGCTTACCATTTAATAAAAAGCAAATTGAAAATGTATTGGAATTGCTAGAAGAGGGCAATACCGTACCTTTTATTGCTCGTTATCGTAAGGAAGTAACGCAGTCATTGGACGAGGTTCAAATCAGAGAAATTGAACATGCTTACCAATATACGAAACAATTAGAGGAAAGAAAGGCATCAGTTCTTGCAAATATTGAAGAACAAGGAAAATTAACAGATGACCTAGCTAAAAAAATTAAACAAGCGACAGTTTTACAAACGGTTGAAGACCTTTATGCGCCGTACAAACAAAAACGTCGTACAAAGGCAACTATTGCCAAAGAGAATGGTTTAGAAGCTCTTGCCAAATGGTTATTTTCATCACCAGCAACTGGTAACGTCCAAGCGGAAGCTGAAAAATTCTTTAATGACGAAATTCAAGACACTAAAATGGCCTTGGATGGGGCACACGAAATTATGGCTGAATGGATTGCAGAAGATGCAGATATTCGTCTATGGTTACGTAAATATACATTAAAAGAAGGTAAATTAACCAGTCTAAAACGTAAAAATGCGGAAGATGAAAAAGCTATCTTCGAAATATATTACGATTTTAGCCAAAATATCCAAAACCTGAAACCTTATCAGGTATTAGCGATTAATCGGGCTGAAAAGTTGAAGATTTTAAATGTTTCTATTGAAGCTGATGAGTTTCCAATCATTGAACACTTGGTACACCGTTTTATCAAAGGCCACCCAGTGTCAACGCGCGAAATCCAAGCGGCTATTCAAGATTCATTAGATCGTTTCTTAAAACCTTCTATTGAAAGAGAATTGCGTTCTAAATTAACTGAGACAGCTGAAACACATGCAATTGCCACTTTTTCAACGAACTTAGGTAACTTATTAATGCAACCGCCGTTGAAAGGCCGTGTGGTTCTAGGATTAGACCCAGCATTTAGAACAGGTTGTAAGTTAGCTATTGTTGATGCAACTGGGAAAGTGTTAGCTAAAACCGTAATTTATCCGCATGCACCGGTCAACAAAAAAGAAGAAGCCAGCAAAAAATTTATCAAATTAATCAAGACTTACCAAGTAGAAATGGTTGCGATTGGTAACGGTACAGCAAGTCGTGAGTCTGAACAGTTTGTTGCTGAACAAATCCAAGACAATGACTTAGACTTGGTTTATAGCATTGTCAATGAAGCTGGCGCTTCAGTTTATTCCGCTAGTGAAATTGCCCGCGAAGAATTTCCTGAGTATAACGTTGAAGAACGTTCAGCCGTGTCTATCGCGCGTCGCTTGCAAGACCCATTAGCTGAATTGGTAAAAATAGAACCTAAAGCCATTGGTGTAGGGCAATACCAACATGATGTGTCTCAAAAAGAACTTGCTGAAAGTTTAGATTTCACTGTTGAAACTGTGGTTAACCGGGTTGGAGTCAACTTAAATACAGCTTCTGCTTCATTATTGAGCCATGTTGCCGGCTTATCGATGACAGTTGCTAAAAATATCGTTGAGTACCGAAACGAAAATGGTGTGTTTACTGACCACAAGCAATTAGGTAAGGTAAAGCGTTTAGGACCTAAAACTTATGAACAAGCAGTTGGTTTCATCCGTATTACGGGGGGCGACAACATTTTAGATAATACAGGTATACACCCTGAAAATTATAAGGAAGTTAAGGCAATTCTGAAAGACTTAGGTATTTCTTTAGAAGAACTACAAAGTGAAGAAGCCAGAAAAACAATTGCCAATTTCGATTTAGATTCCTTATCTGAAACATATGGTATTGGTAAAGCGACCTTAGTAGATATTCAAAAATCACTAATGACACCAGGACGTGACCCACGTGAAGACGTCGCTGCGCCAATTTTAAGATCTGATGTTCTTTCATTGAAAGATTTAAAAGTAGGGATGAAATTACAAGGTACAGTGCGTAATGTTGTGGATTTTGGTGCCTTTGTCGATGTTGGTGTCAAACAAGATGGTTTAGTCCATATTTCGAGAATGTCTACAAAATTCGTAAGCAATCCAAGTGATATCGTTTCTGTAGGTGATATTGTTGAAGTTTGGGTATCAGAAGTAGACGAGAAAAAAGGTCGAATTGGCTTAAGCATGCTTGAAATTAAATAAGCTTTCTTAAAATTAGAAAATAATTAAAATTAAATTAAAAAACACTTGATTATTCTGTTTTATTTGTTATATTTAAATTAACTTAAAGAGAGGAAGGTAGAAACAATGATGACTGTACATTCAAATATGCAAGCGGAATTTGTTTCTGCTTTGCCACATCAAAATTTATTATTATCATTAGCTAACTGAGGATTCTACCATATATTGTAGAGTCCTATTTCTCGTGAGATACGGGCTTTTAGCTAAGACGCCGGCCCGTTTGAATGAGTCGGCGTTTTTTATTTGCCTAAGTTGTTAGATGTAGCTCTTTGGTTGATGTATGGGTTGGAGACAATATTTACAAATAGATGGGAGAAATCTTTTATGAAAAACATGAAATTTACTAAAATGCTAACGACGATCTTTGCGGCTTCTATTATAGTAGCTGGTTGCTCACAAGCAACTACTGCTACTTCTAATAATTCAAATTCATCATCCTCTTCAGAGTTGTCAACCAGCGATTCAGATACGGTAAATATTGGCGGACTTTGGGAACTAACCGGTGCTACTGCGGCATATGGTGTGGTCCAAGATAATGCTGTCCAATTGGCCGTTGAACAAAGGAATGAAGAGGGCGGGATCGACGGTAAAGAAGTGAGCTATCAGTCATACGACAATCAAGGTGCACCAGAAGAAGCAGCTACAGGTATGACTTATTTAATTGAGCAAGGCAATTCAGTCGTCCTTGGACCGGCTACAGCGGCCTTAACTTTTGCTACCCAACCAGTGGCTGAAAATGCCCAAGTGCCATTTGTATCCGCAACGACTACAGTAGATAATGCAACTATTAACTCAGAAACGGGTGAGGTCTGGGAATACTTCTACCGGACAAGTTTTGAAATTTCTTTCCAAGGTGCTGCTATCGCTGAGTTTGCCAACCAAAATGACTATGAAACTGCCGCTGTACTGAAAGATAACTCGACTGATTATGGTCAAAACCTAACAGATATTTTCATTGAAAACTTTGACGGTGACGTGATCATTGACGAGTCATATATTTCTGGTGATACAGACTTCAGCTCAGTCCTAACAAATGTTAAATCTCAAAACCCTGATGTAATCTTTATTGCAGGTTACTACCAAGAAGCTGGTCCAATTATTAAACAAGCCAGAGAAATGGGTATCGATATTGCGATTGTTGGTCCTAATGGTTTGGGTAACCAAAATATTGTCGAACTAGCAGGTGCTGAAAATATGACCAATGTCTATTACGTAGCCCATTTCGTATATACAGAAGATGCTGACCAAGAAGTTCAAGACTTCTATAATGCTTATGTTGAAAAATTCGGTACTCAACCAGATATGTTCTCTGCAGTAGCATATGACGCTGCAAATATGGTGATGGACGCGATTGATGAAGCCGATTCTACAGACCCAACTGCCATCAAAGATGCTATTGGCGCAACGGAAGGATTTGAAGGTATCGCTTATGATATTACCTTCGATGAAGAACATAACGTATCTGCACCGGCTTATATTCAAGAAGTAGTTAACGGCGAACCAACAGAAAATGTTACAGTAATTGAACCAGAATAAGGTGAAAAATCTGTACTTTACTCAAGTAAATGATAAAATATATGTAAGCACTTAAAAAATATTGATAAATAGGGAGGGTTCTTCATGAAAATTAAACAATATATGAGTAAAGATGTGATCACTGTTTCACCGGAGACTTCTGTAACAGAAGCTGTGGCCAAAATGGAAAGTCACCAGATTCATAATCTGCCAGTTACAAAGAATGGTCAATTTGTTGGGTTAATTACACAAGACATTATTGATGCAAAATCTGCTTCAGATGCGACAAGTCTAAGTGTATACGAATTAAACTATATTCTTTCTCAAGCGGATGTTGAAAAATTCATGGACAAGAAAGCAGCAACTGCCACTACTGAGTGGATGGTAGAAGAGGCAGCGGAATATATGCGTACGAATAACCTTCGCGTGTTACCAATTGTTGATGAAAATAAAAAAGTTCAAGGGATTGTAACTTATAAAGATATATTCAAAGCCTTAATTGACTTATCTGGTTATACACCAGGTGATGAAGGTAGCCGTATCGTCGTAAAAGTTGTCGAAGATAGAGTAGGAGTCCTTTCAGATATTACGAAAGTCCTTGCTGACGCGAGTGTAAGTGTATCGCATATCTTTGTGAATGATGAAGATGGTATTGAAATTACAATTCAAGTTCACGCTGGCCAAGGTGATAATGCTAAAGCAGCTATTGAAACAGCTGGTTATGAAGTTGTCACACTATAATGTTATATAGAAGAAAAGTGGTTCAGCTATAACATCTGGACCGCTTTTTGTATAAATTAAGTCGACATTTTTCGACGATATTTATCTTATTCAGTAGAGTTTTTCATCCAAAAAAAACAGCCAAAGTCCTTTTAAATTAGGGTGTCTGGCTGTTTTTTTATTCATAAAAAGTACATATGCGGCTAACAAGATTTGAACTTGCACGAGAATACTCTCACTGCCCCCTCAAGGCAGCGCGTCTGCCGTTCCGCCATAGCCGCGAACCTAGACTTCTAATGAAGTCTAGTGAAAATTAATAGATTAAACCAACTAAGAAAATGATTGCTAAGAAGAATAGTAGTAAAACACCCAAAATAGTGTAGAAGGCTTTTGATTTGCTAACATTACCTGATTGCAAGAAATGTATCGTCATGGTAATGATCAATAAGGCAATTTGCATTAAAGTCAATAATAGCACAATAATCATGAAAATCAATGGCGCTAGTAATGAGCTTAAGAAACAAATGATAGCGACAACTACTGAGATACTATTCATACCGAAGAAATGGGTCAGCCATACATTATTACTCATTTTTTCGGATTCATTATTCCGATTGAATAGGTGAATAATTGCTGGTAATAACCACAGGCAAATAATTAGAAAGACGAATGTTTTTAGACCAAAGCGCCAAGCAACAAATTCAAAATTCAAGTTTGGTAAGACAGATAAATCCGCAAACCATTCGTAATGAGAAACGAGGTAATTGGCAAGGGAAGTAATAGATACAGTATTTAATATTGCAAGTAGCAATAAGCTTGTAATACCGTGGTTTGGATTCTTATTTAATTCGTTAGTGGTAGGTGATTGTATTGGTTTTTTGATATAGGACAAGAGATAAGCTATGTAAGAAGTGAGACGGTTACCATCTTGTTTGTTTTGACGGCGACTAGGACCACTTTTATCAGTAGCTTTTGTCTTTTTATTGTTTTTGACAAAAGAAAATAATGGTTTTTTAGCCTTCTTCTCGTCTTTATTGTCACCATTGCTATCAGAAGAGTCGGTATTGCCATTCGCATAAGCTGCATTTTGAATTGGAGAGGTTTGGTACTCTTCGTAAGCCTCATGGTGGTCGTCTTCATCATCATATACTGTATCCGCAAATGAAGCTGCAGGAATTTCAATCGTATCATGTAAGTCGTCATCCGATTCACGATGGGTAAAAATATAGTCACAATTTGGACAAATTTTTGTATCTGCTAGAATTGTCGACTGACAGTTTGGACATATCATAGTTATCGTTGCTCCTCATCTATTCATCACAATTTCCCTTCAATATTTACGGGTTTAAAAGTGTGATTTACTTCAATCCATGATAGCATAGTTTTATAGAGGACAGTACAATTACCAAGAATTTTAGTGTTTTTTTAAGGAGTAAAATATGACCTATCAACAAAAAACTTTACCAACAAAAGCTGATCCCAAAGAACATATAGAAGCATTAGATGTGTCGAAAACAAAAAAAGAAGATGGGTTAAAGCTATTAAAGATTTTCACCGAAGAAACAGGGGAAGAACCGGTTATGTGGGGGCCATCGATCATAGGCTATGGTATTTACGAATATACGACCACTTCTGGCATCGAAGGCGTTTGGCCAATGACTGGATTTTCAATCCAAAAAGCACGATTTTCTCTGTACCTAAAATTTGATAAGGAAATTTCGCAACAATTTTTAGATAGAATTGGTAAGTATAAGGCGGGTGTTTCTTGTGTTTATGTCAATAAATTAGCTGATATTGATGAAGGGGTACTGAGAGAGTTTATTCGCGAAGGATATCAATATATGAAAAGTCACTTCAAGACAATCGATAGAATATAAAATTATTTGCATTTTTTTATCTTAAATAGGAGATATCGTTTAACCTTTTAAACTATCTTTGATAAAATATAACTATACATTAAAAAATTGAAATCGAAATGGAGATGGGATCAATGAAAATGGCACATACTTGTTATCGTGTGAAAGATTTAGAAGCTTCAAAAGCATTCTATAAAGAAGCATTTGGTTTTGAAATTGCAGAAGAAAAAGATTTTCCAGAACACGAATTTACATTGACTTATTTATCTTTACCAGGTGATGATTATGAGTTAGAGTTGACTTATAACTACGGTTCAGAGGCTTATGACTTAGGAAATGGCTATGGTCATGTTGCGATCGCTGTAGAAGATTTAGAAGCGCTTCATGCATCGCAAAGCGAGAAAGGTTTAGATGTTACTGACCTTAAACAATTACCAGGGGATACCAAACCAAGATACTTCTTTGTGACTGATCCAGATGGCTACAAAATTGAAGTGATTCGGTTATAATAACTAAATTCAAAGTCTTTAACGATTAAAGCTTTATCCGACAAAAAAGGATTGTTTTCTAAGTGATTTCATGTTAGAATTGCAATATGCGATGAGGCGACACGCACAGCATATTGTAAGTCTGTGCATGTAGTTAAAGAAAGTACACGATGAAAATCACCACGGGAAGTGGGTACTTGGTCAAAAGCTGGTGTGAACAGCTTAGACCCTAGTCTTGGAAAGCGAGGACATTTTTTGTTCTCGCTTTTTTTATTTATCTAAAAATGAAAGCTTTTTCATTTCACTAAAATTAATTTTTAAGTTATAATAAAGGGTACAGCAATAATATCAGGGGGATTTAATTAATGCCGAGTAAGAAGTTAGTCATAGTAAGTTTAGATGCTTTTGGAACGGAGGATTTAGCATATGCCTTAACGTTGCCAAACTTCAAAAAGTACCGTCAAGAAGCAGCGTTAGTAGAGGCAGTTGAATCAGTTTACCCATCCCTAACCTATATGTGTCATACCTCAATTGTGACTGGTCAATACCCCAAGGATCACGGCATTATAAACAACACACTCTTACAGCCAAACCGAATTTCTCCTGATTGGCACTGGTACACAAAATATATTAAAACACCAACCTTATTCGATATCGCGAGTGAAAATGGTTTGAGTGTTTCAACAATCCTTTGGCCTGTTACCGGTAAAAGTAAATCAATTGATTATAATATTGCAGAAATTTTCGCAAACCGGAAATGGCACTCTCAAGTTGCGGTATCCCTATTAGCATCATCAGTTAAATACCTCATTGAAAAGAATCATAAATTTGGTCATTTACGGTCAGGGATTAAACAACCAGAATTAGACGACTTTGTAACTGCAGTAGCAGTGGATACTATTGAAAATGAACAACCAGATGTGATGGCAATCCACCTTGTTGACCTTGATTCTACACGACATGGTTTTGGCGTGAAATCACCTGAAGCTAAGGCGGCCATTGAGCGAATGGACGCACATTTAGGCCAATTATTTCATGCGATTGAAACAACGCCTGCCTATAAAGAAGCCCATATCGTCTTATTAGGTGATCACTATCAAATTGATACCCAAGTCGTTATAAGACCGAATCATCTATTTAAAGAAGCTGGATTAATTCAAACAAAAGCACAAAATGAAATTCAAGATTATAAAGTCTATGCAAAAGCGGCGGACGGGTCTTGCTATATCTATGTGAAAGATCATGATGCATTCACAATGGTACAACTTAAAGAAATACTAGCACCTTTAAAACCATACATCGAAACCTTTTATAATCGCGATGAGGCGGTCGCTTTAGGTGCAGACCCTGAATGTTTTGCCTTAATCGAAGCAAGCGAAGGTTATTACTTTGAAAGTGATATTGAACGACCAATAATGGAAGATACCAATAAACATATTCCAGGCGTCAAGCTATTAAAAGCGAGTCACGGCTATAGTCCCAAAAAAGAAAAGTATACGACAATGTTTATGGCAAAAGGCCCTAAGATTAGAGCTGGTGAAACTTTAGCCAGTGGGCGTTTGGTAGATGAAGGCCCAACAATGCTAGCCATGTTAGATTTAGCATTTAAAACGCCAGTAGAAGGAAAAGTTTTAGGTCAAATTTTTAGATAGCAAATAATATTATTTGTTATTAAGTAAGGAGGAAGTTATTTTGTCTAAAGGAAAAGAAGCAAACTCATCAATCCAGGATAGAAGCTTGGTCGATGAAATGTATTATTTTAATATTGGCAATCATTTTGAAGCGTTTAAATTTCTGGGAGCTAAGAAACAAGTTAATAATGACCAAGATGGCTACCAGTTTACTGTATGGGCACCGAACGCCAAGTGTGTTTACTTGGAAGGAGATTTTTCCGATTGGGCAGAACTGCGAATGGATAAGGTTGCTGATACCGGTGCATGGACTATTTTTATGCAAGATGCAAAAGAATGGGACCTTTATAAATTTGTCATTGAAGATCATGATGGCGTTAAACGAGAAAAGCAAGATCCCTTTGCCTTTGCTGGTGAAGTGCCACCAAAGAACGCCTCTGTGATACAAAACATCCCAACTTACGAGTGGCACGATCAAGAATGGATCAAAGAAAGACAGCAATCCAATATGTTTGCTAGTCCGATAAATATTTATGAAGTGCATATGTCATCTTGGAATAGACACGAAGATGGTTCGGCCTATACTTTTGCTGACCTACAAGCAGAATTGATTCCTTACGTTAAAAAAATGGGCTATACCCATATTGAATTTATGCCTTTAATGGAGCACCCATTAGAAGCCTCTTGGGGTTATCAAATTTCGGGTTATTTCTCTATTGCTGGTCGTTTTGGTCATGATTTTGGGCCATTAATGTCCTTCGTAGATGCCTGTCACCAGGCAGGGATTGGGGTCATCGTTGACTGGGTACCAGGTCACTTTGTGGTAAATGATGATGCTTTAGCTAACTATGATGGCACAGCAACTTTTGAATACCAAGATCCTAATCGTGCTGAAAACGTACGTTGGGGGACTAAAAACTTCGATTTAGGGCGTAGGCAGGTCCAGTCATTCTTAATTTCCAGTGCTGTATTTTGGCTCGAAACTTTCCATTTTGATGGTATCCGAGTTGATGCAGTTTCAAATATGTTGTATTTGGATTATGACATTGGACCATGGGTGCCGAATAAATACGGACATAACGTTAATCTGGAAGGGCTTGAATTTTTACGGAAACTCAATACAGAAATTCTTTTCAGAGACCCATCTTACTTAATGATTGCTGAAGAATCTACCGCTTGGAGCGGGGTAACGAAACCGACTAGCCAAGGTGGTCTAGGATTTAACTTTAAATGGAATATGGGATGGATGAATGACACCTTGAAATTCTTCGGGATTGATGCCTTAGGTAGAAGCTCTAACTACAAGTTAATTAATTTTACTTTCATGTACATGCATGATGAGAATTTTGTTTTACCTTTCTCTCACGATGAAGTTGTACACGGTAAGCAGTCTTTACTAGGCAAGATGCCGAATCATAACCGCTATGAGATGTTTGCAAACTTGCGTGTCCTTGAAGGTTACCGACTTCTATATCCTGGTAAAAAATTATCCTTCATGGGTAATGAAATTGGTCAATTCTTGGAATGGCGTTTCTATGAAGGGTTGGAATGGTCATCTCTAGATCGTGAGTATAACACTGAATTCCAATCTTACGTTGCTGAATTGAACCAGCTTTATAAAGAGACGCCTGCACTTCACGAGCAAGATAACCAAAAAGCTGGTATTACTATTATCGAAGCTGATGATGATCAAGAAACCACCTTATCATTTATACGCCATGGTAAAGCAGCGGATGCCTTGTTGGTATGTGCCTTCAATTTTGCACCTGTTGAACGTAGTCACTATCGAATCGGTGTACCGTATGCAGGTACTTATCAAGTGGTCTTAAATAGCGAGATGAAGACATTTGGTGGTAATTGGGTGAGTCAAACCACAAACTTTGAAACAGTGGCGGTCCCACATAAAGGCCAACCATATTCACTTGAAATCAATCTACCATCTCTAGCAGCAATAGCCTTTGAACCAGTAAATATCAAACTAACGCCTGAAACAACAAGAAATAAAAACCATTAAAGGGGTTGGTTTGTTACTACAGTTTTCGTTGAAATGTCATGCTCCCATCATATTTGGGTGGGTGCCTTATGAAAAAAGGGGGAAGGGAGTTTATCTCCGCTACTATGTTAAATAATGAAATGATTGCTATGATTCTTGCCGGTGGTAAAGGTACTCGTTTAGGAAAGTTAACAAAAAGTATTGCTAAGCCAGCTGTTCCTTTTGGTGGTAAATATCGAATTATTGATTTTACCTTGAGTAACTGTATGAACTCTGGGATTACAACTGTTGGTGTCGTGACACAATATGAACCGATGATTTTGAATGACCATATTGGGAATGGTGATTCTTGGGACTTAGATACACGCGATGGTGGTGCCTTCGTATTACAACCTTATTCTTCTAGTGATGGAGAAAAATGGTTTAATGGTACGGCAAATGCCATTTATCAAAATGTGTCTTTTATTGATAGTAAAAATCCTGAATATGTATTAATTCTTTCAGGAGACCATATTTATAAAATGGACTATGCACCGATGTTATCAGCGCATAAGGCAAATGGCGCCGATTGTACTGTTGCCGTTAAACCAGTACCTATGAATGAGGCTTCTCGTTTTGGTATCATGAACACCGATGACGAAGGAAAAATCGTTGAGTTTGAAGAAAAACCAGAAAATCCAAAGAGTAATTTAGCTTCAATGGGAATTTACATTTTTACATGGGACAAATTACGTGAATACTTAACGCAAGACCCTGAAGGCATGGAAGACTTTGGTCAAAATGTTATTCCTGCTTATTTAAATAATGATGAGAAACTGTTTGCTTATTCATTCGATGGTTACTGGAAAGACGTAGGTACAATCGACTCATTATGGGAAGCAAATATGGAAGTGCTTGATCAAGAACATCCATTACAAATCCGCGACAAGGGTTGGCCAATTTTCTCAAGAAATACGATAACCACACCACAATTCTTATCGACAGAATCTGTAGTTGAAAATGCCATGATTTGTGATGGTTGTATTATACGTGGCAGTATTAAAAACTCAATCCTTTCTCCAAATGTATTAGTTGGGAAAGATTCGATAATTGCTAACTCAATCATTATGAAGGGATCAAGTATTGGTAAAAATGTCAAAATTGAATACGCGATTTTAGGTGAGGATGCCGTTGTTTCTGATGGGTCTGAAGTCATTGGTACCCCTGATAATATCGCCGTTATTGGTTATGAAGAAGTAGTTGGAGGTAATTAATATGGTTAAAAATAGAGTTACAGCTATCTTAAATTTGAATGAATCGACAACTGATTTAATGCCTTTAACAGACAATAGACCAATTGCCAACTTACCATTCGCTTGTCGTTACCGTATCCTAGACTTCTATTTATCAAGTTTATCGCACGCAGGTGTGCGTTCTGCCGCTTTATTTATGGCTGAAACTGGTCGTTCTGTATATGACCATATCCGTTCAGGTAAGGCCTGGAACTTTGATAATTACACTGGTGGGATTTTTACCTTCTCACAAATGAACCATAAACGTGCTTTATATGAAGCAGCGAGTCGTAAAGGCCCCTTCTATGATGACCATCACTTATTTATTGAACGGTCAAATGCAGAGTATGTATTTGTTTCAGGTGCCAAAATAGTAGCCAATGTCCATCTAGATGAAGTGATTGAAAAATTTGATGGTTGCGATGCTGATATCGTTCGTGTTTACGCTGAAGTACCGCGTGAACTTATTGAATACCATCCAAACGAATACATCATTCATTTAGATGATGACCAAAATGTTGAGAGCCTTTCTAAAGAAGGGATTACACCGATTTCTCAAGCAACTATTAATTATGATATGAACATGGCACTGGTTCGAACAGACAAGTTGCTTGAAATGATTGACCGCGCCGAAGAAAATAACTATTACAAAGAGTTAGATGACGTTATCATTGAATACATGGACGACTATAAAACAGTTGGTTATCTTTATGAAGGATACGTCGGTAACGTAGATTCTGTAAAATCTTACTATGATGTCAGCATGCAAATGCTAAACGGTGAATACTTTACCCAACTATTCCAAGATGATCAACCTATCATAACAAAAGCACATAATGGTTCGCCAACTTATTATGGTAGCCATGCAGATGTCATTAATGCACAAATTGGTACAGGTTGCCAAATTTATGGTGAAGTGGAACATTCTCATATCTTCCGTAACGTGGAAGTGGAGCCAAATGCTAAGGTAGAAGATTCTATCATTTTCCAAAGTGCGAAGATTGGTAAGGGTGCAAGCGTAAAATATGCTATTTTAGACAAAAAAGTTGAGGTAGCACCAGGTGCAGTGATCACTGGAACACCGGAGGAACCTGTTGTGATTCCAAAAGGGACCTATGTCGCTGCATCAGACGAGACATTCCAACACCCAGCTTATAAGTTTAAAAAGGTCAAAGGATTTTAAGTAGTAGATAAAGAGACGAGAGAAGGGTGATTATATGAAAGTTTTATTTGTCGCCGCTGAGGGTGCGCCGTTCTTCAAAACGGGTGGACTTGGTGATGTTGCCTATGCCTTGCCAAAGGAATTGCGCAAACAAGGTGTTGACATCAGAGTAGTATTGCCGTATTACACGCAAATGCCTGAAAGATTCAAGGAGCAACTGATTGAAATCACCCATTTTAGAGTTGAATTAGGTTATAAATCAGCCTATGTAGGGGTAAAGACGCTAACACTTGGTGGCGTTCAGTATTACTTTATTGATAATTTAGCGTATTTTGACCGAGACCAATTGTACGGCCAAAATGACGATGGAGAACGGTTTGGATTTTTTGATATCGCAGTGATTGAAATGATGGAAAAAGTGGATTTTATACCAGACATCATTCATGTAAATGACTGGCAAACAGCCATGATTCCTGCCTTATTAGTGGATCGATACCATTGGGTAGATAGCTACCGAAATATCCGCAAAGTACTAACTATCCATAACATTCGTTTCCAAGGTTGGCAAAATGAATCTGTCTTAAAAGATATTTTTAACACCACCTATGCTTTATACCATGAAAATGGGGTTAAAAAGGAAGGCCAAGTAAACTATCTTAAGGGCGGTATTAATTTCTCTGACAAGGTAACAACGGTTAGTCCGAATTATGCCCGCGAAATTCAAACACCTGAATTTGGTGAAAAACTAGACGGTGAATTACGTTATAATGCTTGGAAGTTATCAGGCATCATTAATGGGATAGATTATGAACAAAACAATCCAGAGACGGATCCTAATTTAGTTGAAAATTATGATGCAGCAACAGTTCAAACTGGTAAAGCAGCCAATAAACGAGCCTTACAGGAACGAGTTGGCCTAAGTGTAGACCCGGATGTTGCTTTACTTGGGGTAGTTACCAGATTGACTGATCAAAAGGGTATGCAGTTGTTACAAGAAAAAGCTGAATATCTACTCACGAATTTCAATATTCAAATTGTTGTGTTGGGTACCGGTGATGAAGCGTTTGAGAACTCATTCCGTTATTTTGAATGGAAGTATCCTGGGGAATTCTGCGCGTATATCGATTTTGATGTCGAATTAGCCCAGCAAATTTATGCAGGTTCTGATATGTTCTTGATGCCTAGTGCATTTGAACCGTGTGGCTTATCACAAATGATTGCCATGCGTTACGGTACTATACCAATTGTCCATGAAACAGGTGGCTTATCAGATACCGTTCAATCATACAATCAATATACTGGTGAAGGTAACGGCTTCTCATTTAACATCTTTACTGGGGATGTTTTCGCCCATATTATCCAATATGCCTTGGATATTTACGAAAACCAACCGGATGTATGGTTCCAATTGATTCACCAAGCCATGGCGACAGACTTTAGCTGGACTGAACCGGCTAAGGAGTATATCCGTTTATATGAAGACTTGTTATAATTTCGGAAAATGATTTAAGCTTGCTAGCCAATTATTTTGGTAAATTGAATATCTTCTTTACATAAGACGATTACTGAGGTTGAGACACATAGGTTTCAACCTCTTTTCCTATTGTATAGAGCCTCATTTTTATGATAAGATAGCTCATAATACATTAAAATTGGATTGGAATGAAATGAAAAGATGAAAGTAGTAAAATTTGGAGGTTCATCAGTTGCATCAGCTGAGCAACTGGTGAAAGTGAAAGATATTGTAATTGGTGACGCTGACCGTAAAGTGGTGATTGTTTCCGCGCCTGGTAAACGGGATAAGGATGATATCAAGGTGACCGATTTGTTAATCGACTTGGCTGCTGAAACCTTACACGATAGTGATAATGCATCAGCTACTTTTAATAAAATCGTAGAACGCTTTAGAGATACAGCTGAAGGGTTAGAAATGGATCTAGCCATTATTGATGACATTTCCAACCAATTAAATGAATTAATTAGTTCGGATATCACAGACCAGCCAGCTTATTTTGTGGATGCGATTAAAGCCTTTGGTGAAGACGCAAATGCGCAATTAATCGCCGCTTATTTCTCTGGATTAGGTTATGAGGCCTCTTACTTAAATCCTCAAGATGCAGGCTTGTTCTTATCAGATAATCCTGGTCAAGCGCGGGTCTTACCAGAGTCTTACCAAAATTTATATAAATTACGCGAACGTGATGGTATCATCGTCATCCCTGGTTTCTTCGGTTACACGAAAGATGGGAAATTAGTGACATTCTCTCGCGGGGGGTCTGATATTACTGGTGCGATTGTGGCAAACGGGGTCAAAGCTTCAATGTATGAAAACTTTACCGACGTTTCGTCTATTTATGCCGCAAATCCTGGAGTAGTCCATAATCCTGTCGCGATTGAGCAGCTGACATATTCAGAAATGCGTGAATTATCTTACGCTGGATTCTCCGTTTTCCATGATGAAGCTCTGCAACCAGCATTCATCGCTGATATTCCTGTAGCGGTAAAAAATACTAATGAACCACAAGCACCGGGTACATTTATTACCCGAACACGCCCAAAAAATAACCTAGCGATTTCAGGTATTGCATCAACAAGCGGATTTGCCTCTGTGTACATTAAAAAATATATGATGAATAGGGAGGTTGGCTTCGTTCGTCGCGTCTTATCTGTCCTTGAAAAATATGGCGTTTCATTCGAACATATCGTATCTGGTATCGATGACATCGATGTTATTTTTAAAGAAGATGCCTTATCGAAAAAAGAATTTGATGAAATGGTTGCTGAAATCAAAGCTGAAACAGCTGCGGATTCTATTGAAAAACGCGACAACCTAAGCTTAGTGATGTTAGTAGGGGAAGGTATGATTGAAAATATCGGGAATACTGCCCGTGCAACAAAGGCCTTGTCAGAAGCTGGGATCAACTTGGAGATGATCAACCAAGGTTCATCTGAGATTTCTATTATGTTTGGCATTATTGAAGAAAGGGAAGATGACGCTGTTCGCGCCATCTACAATGAATTTTTCAACTAAAATTCAATACGTACGAAAAAGGAGTGGTCAGGCCACTCCTTTTCATTTGGATGAAAATCCGAATATTATGAATTAAATAGTAAGAAGTACAAGATAACCACAATACCAAGGACAATACGGTACCAACCGAATACTTTGAAGTCATTAGCTTTAATGTATTTCAAGAATAGTTTAATAGTTAAGACTGAAATGACAAATGCTACAACCATACCAACTAGTAATAGCCAGATTTCTGTACCTGTGAATACGAAACCGTCTAAGAAAGCTTTGACTAATTTTAGTGCTGAAGCACCGAACATAATTGGAATACTCATAAAGAATGAGAAGTTGGCTGCTAATGGTCTAGACGTACCAACGATTGTTGCTCCCAAGATGGTTGAACCTGAACGAGATGTACCAGGAACTAGTGACAATACTTGGAACAAACCAATTTTGAAGGCGTCCATATATGTCATTTCTGCCATAGAGTTGATTTTTGCTAGTCTGTTTTTGTTGCGGTTTTCAATCCAGATGAACCAAATACCGTAGACAATTAACATAACTGCAACAACAAACCAATTCATTAAGTTTGCTTCCATCCAGGAGTCTAATAGTAGGCCGGCAATAGCAGCTGGAAGACACCCAACGATTACTTTAAACCAAGTCATCCAAGTTTCCTCTTTTTCTGCTTTGGATTTGCTTGGTGCGAATGGATTTAATTGGTTGAAGTTAATCCATACAACGGCTAAAATTGCGCCTAGCTGGATAACAACCAAGAAGATATCCCAAAATTCTCGGCGTGCATTTAATGTAATGAATTCTTCAAGAAGAATCATGTGTCCAGTTGATGAAATCGGTAACCATTCGGTAATCCCCTCAACGATACCAAATAAAATGACCTTTAATGTATCTAACATTTATCAATTTCCCTTCATTCAAAATAAAATAATTTCTCATTTCATTATAAATGAAAACAAGAAAGAAAACAAAGAACCATCATAACTTTAAAAAGTCTTTATATTTGAAATCTGTGAAATCGCTTCTGGGATAGATTGTCATTATTTTTACGAATGTGATATGATTAAAGTAGTCAGTAAAATGAATACTTAAGGAGCGAGCGATATGTTTGATTTTTTTAAAAAAGATAAGAAGAAGGAAACTACAAAACAACCGAATAGTTCTCAAGTAGCAGAAACTTTATTTGCTCCTGCAACGGGCGAATTTAAATCTATCGATCAAGTAGATGATCCTGTATTTTCACAAAAAATGATGGGTGACGGTTATGCTGTAGAACCTGAAATAGGTGACGTTTATGCACCAGTTGCAGGTACTGTAATGAGTATTTTTCCAACTAAACATGCTATCTATATCAAAACAGATGATGATGTAGAAGTTTTAGTTCATATGGGTATTGATACTGTTGAATTAGATGGTGCACCATTTAATGTCACGGTAGCTGAGGGAGACCAAGTTAGTGCTGGTACCCAAATCGCCATAGTTGATTTAGACCAATTAGCATCTGCAGGTAAAGGAAAATCAATCGTTGTCGTATTCACTAATTTAGAAGACTTTTCTAACTTACAATTAACTGGATCTGGCCAAGTTAAACATAGTGCAGAAGTAGGTTCGGTAACAGCAAACAGCTAGTTTAAATACAAATATTTATTCAAATCAAGGTCGGGGCCTATATGCCTCGGCTTTTTTTGTTATCTGAAAAATAGCGAAAGTACTGTGATAGCAATGTTTTCACAAGTCACTCCAAGATTATTAGAAAAACGTTCGTTTTTGAAACGATTACAACGATACGTTAAAATTGTAAAGTGAGATAAATGAATAAAAATACGAACTATTTTTATAAAAGAACTTTACTTTTTCTTAGTTATAACGTAATATAATTCTTGTAAGAAACGAACATTAAAAACTTTTAAAAATATAACATTCGTTTATTGGAGGAGTAACATGTCTACAAAATTTAAAAACATCGTTTTATTAGCTGGTTCTGTTTTTGCTTTAGCAGCATGTCAAGGGCAAAATGCTGGAACTGATACATCTAGTGAATCAGATTCTCAAGCAACATCTGAAGCTACTGGTGATTACGCTATTGGTATGATCACAGATGAAGGTGGGGTTGATGATCGTTCATTTAACCAATCAGCTTGGGAAGGTATGCAAGCTTGGTCAGAAGAAACTGGCAATAAAGTACAATATTACGAATCAACAGATTCATCTGATTTCGTACCAAACTTCAATACTGCGATTGCAGATGGTTATGACATCATCTTCGGTATGGGCTTCATGTTAGAAGATACTTTTAATGAAGTAGCACCTGCTAATCCAGACCAACAATTTGCCTTTATTGATGGACAAGTAGACCAACCAAACGTTGTATCAATGACTTTTAAAGACCAAGAATCTGCCTTCCTAGCAGGTATCGCAGCAGCAACAACGTCTGAAACTGGAAAAGTCGGCTTTGTAGGTGGAATGAAAACACCGGGTATTGACCGTTTTGAAACTGGTTTTAAAGCTGGTGTTGCTCATGTAGATGATTCAATTGAAGTAGATGCACAGTATGTTGAATCATTCGGTGATGCTGCAACAGGTCAACAAATTGCGAATGCTATGTATACAAGTGGCGCAGATGTCATCTATACTGCTGCTGGTGGTTCAGGTAATGGTGTTTTCACTGAGGCACGTAACCGTCTTGAAGCAGATAGCGAAGCAAATATCTGGGTAATCGGTGTTGACCGTGACCAAACTGAAGAAGGTGAATGGTCAGGTGGTAACTTTACCCTAACTTCTACAATCAAAGATACTGGTTCTGCTATCGTTGCCATTACTGAGCAAACAATGGATACTGAATTCCCAGGTGGCGAGTTGGTAGAATACGGTTTAGCAGATCAAACAGTTGATATCACAAGAGGTAACCTTGATGATGAAACTTGGGCAACAATTGAAGAAGCGAAACAATCAATCATTGATGGTGAAATTGACGTTCCAGAATTCTCTTATTCAGCAGAGTAAGCGAGTATAGAAAAGTAAATTGCGTCAGTCAAATTGGCTGACGCTTTTAATTTGGATAGGCGTCTAAGTTAGAAAAGAGGAAGATAGACATGCAAAATGAAAATGTCATTGAAATGCGTGATATTACAAAAATATTTGGTACATACAAAGCCAACGATAATATCAATTTCAATTTAAAAAAAGGTGAAGTTCATGCCTTACTAGGGGAAAACGGGGCCGGAAAATCGACCTTGATGAATATTTTGTCCGGTTTACTAGCACCAACATCTGGCGAGATTTTGGTGAACGGTCAAGCGGCAGTCATCAGTTCACCTGACCATGCCAATAAATTAGGTATCGGTATGGTTCACCAACATTTCATGTTGATTGATAAATTTACAGTAGCCGAAAATATTATGCTTGGTAAAGAATCTACAAAATTTGGATACCTTGACGAGAATGCAGCGTATACAAAAATCAAAGAGTTATCTAGCCAATACCATTTAGCCGTTGATCCAGATGCTTACGTACAGGATATTTCTGTTGGTCAACAACAAAGAGTTGAAATCATTAAGGCGCTATACCGTGGGGCTGATATTTTAATTTTTGATGAACCGACTGCTGTATTGACCCCTCAAGAAATCGAAGAATTGATGCACATTATGAAAGCTATGACGCTTGAAGGCAAATCCATTATTTTGATTACCCATAAATTAGATGAAATCACCTCAGTTGCTGATCGTTGTACAGTAATTCGTCGCGGTCAAAGTATTGATACGGTTGATGTCGCAAACACCAACAAGCAAGAGTTGGCGGACATGATGGTTGGACGTCATGTGAATTTCAAAGTTGAGAAAAAGCCAGCTGAGACAGGCGAAATTATTTTGCAGGTCAATGATTTAGTGGTCAATGAATCTAGGGGCTTACAGGCAGTGAAATCTGTAGATTTTGGGGTGCGGGCAGGTGAAGTTTTAGGCATTGCTGGAATCGATGGTAACGGACAAACTGAATTAATCCAAGCGATTTCAGGTTTAAGAAAAGTGGTGTCAGGAAAAGTGACTTTAGCTGGTAAAGATGTGACCAACAAGCGTCCACGTAAGATTACAGAAGCTGGATTAGGACATATCCCTGAAGACCGGCAAAAACATGGTTTATTCCTTGAATTATCGATTGCAGAGAATATGGCTATGCAGTCTTATTACCAAAAACCTTTCTCAAAAAATGGGCTCTTAAACCACAATTTCATCAATGACCATGCCAAAATTTTAATCGATGAATTTGACGTGAGAACTGAAAGTGAAGCAACGCTAGCAGGTGCCTTATCTGGTGGTAACCAACAGAAGGCCATTATCGCGCGCGAATTAGACCGAAATCCGGACTTATTAATCGCAGCTCAACCGACTCGTGGGTTGGATGTAGGGGCGATTGAGTTTGTGCACGACAGGTTAGTACAACATAGAGACGCAGGGAAGAGTGTGTTGTTAATGAGTTTTGAACTAGACGAAATTATGGGTGTTGCTGACCGCATTGCAGTGATGCATGACGGTAAAATAAATGCCATCGTCGATGCTGACGATACGAATGAAACGGAATTGGGCCTATTAATGGCGGGTGTAAGCTTAGAAGAAGCACGCGTGCAAAGCGTCTTACATCCAGTCGGTCAAGATACAATAGCGGAAGGGGTTGAACCAGTTGAAAGCATTTAAGACAAATACGCTTGTTGAAAAATTGGCTATTCCAGTGATTTCTATTTTAAGCGGCTTTATTCTAGGCGCCTTAATCATGTTATTTTTCGGCTACAATCCAATTGCTGCCTACGATGCCATGATCATGACCGTTCTATCTAGCCCATACTTCATTGGTGAAGTCTTAAGACAAGCAACAGTGTTAACGTTAACTGGTTTAGCCTTTAATGTCGCTTACCAATCAGGTTTCTTTAATATTGGTTTATCAGGTCAATTATTAGCCGGGTGGTTATCATCAGTAGCTTTCGCCCTGGCCTTTCCAGATTTACCGCAAATGATTATGGTACCTGCAATCCTCCTTATTGGGACCTTATCTGGTGCCTTATACGCCTCAATTGCTGGTGTTTTGCGCGCATACTTAGGGACAAATGAAGTTGTTGTGACGATTATGTTGAACTATATCATCTTGTATACGACCAATTACCTTATTCGTGAGGTGCTAGGGTCAGGGAATATGACTGATAAAGTTGGCGAGAATGCTTCCTTAGCTTTAGGTTTTATCTCAACATTAACAGGTGGGTCTCGTTTAAATATGGGGATTTTTATTGCTATCATCATGGTTATTCTATACGGATTTGTGATGAAACATACAACTATGGGCTTTGAATTAAAGGCCGTTGGATTAAATAAAAATGCAGCGGAATATGCAGGTATTCACGTGGAGAAAAATATCGTCTTAGCCATCTTCTTATCTGGTGGTTTGGCTGGTTTAGCGGGCGTCATCCATGGTATCGGGACTTTTGGTAACTTGTATACACTAACATCTCTACCATCTGAAGGGTTTAACGGAATTGCCGTTGGCTTGCTTGGAATGGGGACGCCAGTCGGGACTTTTCTAGCTTCTATCTTATTCGGTATCTTGAATATTGGGGCTTCATTTATGCCAAACCGTGCCGGTGTACCGGATGAATTGGCGAGTGTTATTACAGCTGCTATCATCTTCTTTATCGGTTCATCTTATATCATTTCATATGCAATAGATAAATTCGGTAAGAGTAAAAAATCGACAGTGGAGGGGGAACAATAATGGACTTTTCTACTATTTTACAATTAATTGTGTCTTCAACATTAATGTACGCAGCACCCCTTATGTTTACCGCAATCGGTGGTGCCTTCTCTGAACGGTCAGGTGTGGTGAACATTGGTTTGGAAGGGATTATGGTAATGGGCGCCTTTGCTTCAGCCGTTTTCAATATCGCCATGTCAGGCACTTTCGGGGCCATGACACCTTGGGTTGGTCTTTTAGTGGGTGGACTAGTCGGCTTGATTTATTCAGGAATCCATGCCGTATCATCTATCAACTTCCGCGCCAATCAAACCATTTCCGGTACAGTATTGAACTTAGCGGCTCCCGGATTATCTGTTTTCTTAGTGAGAGCGATTTATGGAGCGGCGCAAACAGGTCCATTAGCGAAACCTTTTGTGACTTATAATATTTTAGGTTTGAATAATATCCCAATTATTGGACCAATTTTCTTCCAAAATACTTCAGGCCCAGCCTATCTAGGTATCCTGTTCGCTGTAATCGCTTGGTTTGTCTTATTCAAAACTCGTTTTGGTTTACGCCTACGTTCAGTCGGCGAGCACCCAGAAGCAGCGGAAACACTTGGTATTAACGTAAACGCAATGAAATATGCTGGCGTTCTGATTTCTGGACTACTTGGCGGTATCGGTGGAGCAGTTCAAGCGCAGGCCGTACAGAATGAATTTTCTGTAATCACCGTAGCAGGACAAGGATTCATGGCCATGGCGGCAATGGTTTTTGGAAAATGGCATCCAGTCGGTGCACTATTTGCTGCAATATTCTTTGGCTTCGCGCAAAGCTTATCGGTAACAGCAAACTATATCCCCATTATTCAAGATGTACCATCAGTTTACTTAGATATTGCGCCTTACATTTTGACGATCATCGTATTAATTGTATTCATTGGTAGAGCCCAAGCGCCAAAAGCCTTAGGGAAAACCTTTGTTCAATCGAAATAGGAAAAATTATCAAGCATCCATTCAAATTTCAGAATAAACAAAAAAGGATTTGGCCGCTGCCAAATCCTTTTTTTGTTTATTCCGGTCGTTCTAATACATAAGGTTTTGTGATATCCGTATACAAGTTGCCGGCTAATCTGGCAACAGGGTCTAAGGCCTCGTACAAGACGTAGCCTTTTTCCTCGTCATATACCGATTCATCTAAATGATAGTCGGTAATTTCAAGGATGAACATATCGGTGATGATACAGTCCTCGCGGTCACGGATTGGGATATACTGGTAGACTTTTACTTCAAGGCGAATTAAAGCATCGGCCACACCTGGTGGGCTCACAGTCTTAGAATTAACCGTTTGAATGTCTGCTAGGGTCAATTCACTGACGTCTGCTGAAACTTTGGCCGCGGTAGCATTCATTTTATCAATGAAAGACTTGCTGACAATATTCAACACACCTTCAGGATGGTCTAATAAATTGCGGGCGGTATCTTTAATTGAAAAATCTTCTTTCCGAAGAATAGCCATTGAAATCAAGGGCATCTTTTGCCCGGCACCACTAGTAAAAGAAAAGGGCGCCAAATTGATGACACCCGTTTCTTTGTTCTCACTAGTAATCCAACCAATTGGTCGGGGTACAATGGCACCAGATAGCAATTTATATTGTAGCTTTTCATCCATTTGACTGGCTGCTAAATGATACATGAATGGTTAAACTCCTTTAAACTGGTGTAACACAAACAATTTCGTTAATGCTGGTATTATCAACGTAGGTTAATAAGCCACTTGCTTGATCACGGGTAAATAATGAAATTTGTGGTTGGAATTGGTGACCAACGATGACAAATGATTCATCTGCATTGAAATTGAAGTCACGCGGGAAATCGCCTTCAGTTGAAATGTTTTGAATTTCAGTTAAACTTTGACCATCTGCTGAAACCTCAAAAACAGTAATTGAGTTGTGACCACGGTTTGAAATGTATAAGAACTTGTTGTCACTTGATAAACGAATAGCTGCTGATGAGTTGAATTCAGTCCAATCGCTTGGAATCGTGTCATAACGGTTACCAGCAACTAAAGAACCATCTTCTTGAATGTTTAACACTTCAACTGTGTAGTCCAATTCCCCTAAAAGGTAAACGATTGGTTCTGAATGGTGGAAGGCAAGGTGACGTGGTCCAGTACCAGGCGCTGCTTTGTAGACACTCACTTCAGCTAACTTGTTATCGTCAGTAAGTGTATAAGTGTGAACTTCATCAGTTCCTAAATCACAAGAAAGAATGTATTTATGGTCATTTGTTGGATGGATAAAGTGGGCATGGGCAAAGTCTTGGTTTTCATGCGGGCCAACTGGTGAAGTATGTTGAATGACATCCGTTACAGTCAATGTACCATCTTCGTTGACTTTAATCACTGCTAACTCACCTTTTTTGTAGTTAGCGTTATAAAGAACATTTGCTTTTTCATCATATGTTAAGTAACAACCATTTTCGTTAAATACTTTCACACGGTCTTTAAAGGCAAATTGACCATCATTATTTTCGTAGTGGGCAACACCAGGCTCATCACCGTCGCTTAAAGTAAATAGGTGTTTGCCGTCTTTAGATAAAGTAATGTAAGTAGGGTTGTTTTCTTCAATAATCAATTCACTTGCTTCAAAAGCTTTCTTATCAGCATTTAGCGTTAAGGTATGAATACCCTTATTGTCTTCACGTGTATAACCAGATACATAAATCGTTTCCATAATAAAAATCCCTTCTTTCTTAAGTTAAACTCATTATACAAGAAAACGCTCTTATTAACATCAAAAATGGTTATGCTTTGATTGTTTAGGCACATATATATAGGAAGAAATATTTGCTATAATAGACGTATGCATTACAGGAGGGGACGTCATGAACGATAAAATCAATCCAGAAGAAACACCATCAACGAAAAACCAGACAGATTTTTCAAAATCCTGGTTTTTCAAATATATTTTAAATAATCGATATACCAGCGCCTTGATGGTCGGTATTTTAATTGTCATTTTCGTGAGCTTATTTACCCGAGTATCATACCTTTTAGACCCCGCCGTTTCCTTTATCCAATATGTTTCACTACCTATTGTCGTAGCAGCCATTTTCTACTATTTGACAGTACCTTTAGTGAATCAAATCGAAAAAGGGGGACTCAACCGAACTTGGGGGTCAGCAATCGTTTTACTACTGATTGCGGTGGTCGTTACAGGCCTTGTCGCCTTGATCCCAACAGTAGCGGATGAAGGGCGTAATTTGATCAATAACTGGGATACTATTTGGACAGACTATCAAAGTAGCTTACAAACCTTGATTCGTGGGGATTGGTACGACCAAGTGAACATGGTGGTCCAATCATCCATGAATAATGTATTAGACCTGTCATCATTTAATTGGGAGAGTATTGCCAATTCAGCTATCACAAGTGTCTCGTCTATCGTAGGGACAGTGACCAGGGTAACAGTAGCTATTTTTACCGCGCCGATTATCTTATTCTACATGTTACGCGACGGCCACAAATTGCCGACATATTTCGCACAATTTCTGCCTATTAAAATTCGTAAGTCGACTTTACACCTATTAAGCGATATGAACTTACAAATTAGCCAATATATCCGTGGGCAAATTATTGTCGCGATTGGGGTGGCGATTATGTTTGTAGTTGGTTACTCAATTGTTGGACTGCCTTATGGGGTAATTATTGGGGTTGCTGCAGGTTTCCTAAATATCATCCCTTATATAGGGTCATTCATAGCCATGGTGCCAGCCATTATTGTCGCGATTGTAATGGGGCCAATGATGATTGTAAAAGTCTTGATCGTATTCGCTATTGAGCAGACGATTGAAAGTCGTGTGATTTCACCACAAGTTTTGGGGTCTAATATGGCTATTCACCCGGTCACCATCATGCTTTTATTAATCTCAGCCGGATCAATTTTCGGGGTTGCGGGGGTTGTATTCGTCATTCCAATTTACGCTGTCATCAAAGTCATGTTTAGCCACTTCTTTGCTTGGTATAAAAGGGTTTCCGGCTTATATTTAGAAGATGAAGGCATCTTAGAAGACGCCATTTCAGAGGATACACCCGGCAAGTAATTTTTATTTGTGTATTGAGATAAAAGGGCGTATAATGCCCTCTTGAAGCAATATTCGCATTGTTTACATTATAAAACATAAAAGGAGGAATTAGATGTGGCGTTTAATTAAACGAATTCCCTTTTGGGCTATGTTCGGGGCAATTGTCTTTGCCTTAACACAGGCCATTGGGGAATTATTATTGCCAACGCAGACCGCTCGCATTATCGACGAGGGTGTTGCGGCAGGAGACATGCAGGCTATCTATAGGATTGGTGGTCAGATGATCTTGATTACCATCTTAGTCATCATTTCTGCAGGGATTTCAGTATATATTTCTGCCCGTACCAGCCAAAACTTGGGTAGAAAATTGCGTAATGAAATTTATACAAAAGTTTTGCAGTTTTCAAAAGAAAATATGGGGACCTATGGTGAGGCCTCATTGATTACGCGTTCTTCAAACGATATTCAACAGGTTGAAGTGACTGTTATGATGATTATGCGTATGGTCTTGCTTTCGCCAGCCATGCTACTAGCAGCTGTCGTGATGGCCGTATTAGCTAGTCCAGAATTGAGTTTAGTTTATGCAGTCTCAGGTCCAGTATTAGCCTTGTTAATTTTTATTATTTTACGCATTGTGTCACCATATTTTAAATCCATGCAAAATAAGGTTGATGATTTGAACCTTATTTTCCGAGAAGGATTGACAGGTGTACGTGTTGTAAGAGCCTTTAACAAATCAGATTTTGAAGTAGCAAGATTTGCTGAAGCCAATAAAGATTATGCGGATACAGCGATTAAAGCGATGTTCCGGATGTCTTTTTTAATGCCTATCATGACAACAATTTTATCACTAACAAACATTACTTTATCATGGCGCGGTGCCCATTTAGTGGCCGCTCAAAATCTAAGTGTTGGGGTCATCCTCTCATTCGTGAACTATTCATTCATTATCATGTTCTCATTCATGATGTTAGGGATGATTTTCGTGATCTTACCGCGTGCCCAAGTGTCCGCTCAACGGATCAACGAAATTTTGGATACTGAAATCAGTATTCATTCACCTGAAAACCCAGTATCTATTGACCGTCAAGCACCAGGTGAAGTGACATTCGAAGACGTTGCCTTTAGATTTGGTAACGCAGAGCATAATGTAGTGGACGACATCAACTTCCAAGTGAAACCAGGACAAACCTTAGCCATTATTGGGGGTACTGGTTCTGGAAAAACGACGATTGCCAACTTACTCTTACGTTTTTCAGACGTAACTAAGGGTGCTGTTAAAGTCAACGGTACTGATGTGCGCGACTTATTATTGAATAATTTGCGTGATTTGATCGGCTATGTACCGCAAAAAGCCAACTTATTCTCAGGGACCATTCGTGAAAACTTGAAGTATGGTAACGGTGACGCTACCGATGAAGAACTTTGGTATGCATTACGCATTGCCCAATCTGAATCATTCGTTCGAGAATTGCCGGATGGTTTAGATGCCCACGTGGCCCAAGGTGGGAATAACTTCTCAGGTGGACAAAAACAAAGACTTTGTATTGCCCGTGCCATCGTCAAACAAGCAAACATTTATCTTTTCGATGACTCATTCTCAGCCTTAGACTACACCACTGACCGTAATTTAAGAGGGGCTTTAAAAGAAGTGACTGAAAATGCGGCAACAATTATTATTGCGCAACGTGTTTCAACTATTCGTGATGCAGATACGATTGTGGTCCTTGATAAGGGTGAAATTTCAGGTATTGGTAGCCATGATGAATTGATGGCAAATGACATCTACCGAGAAATTGTCGAATCACAAATTAAGGGGGCGAACTAATGGCGAATAAAAGAAAAAAACTAGAAGGACGTCGTCATAAACCAAAAAACTTTTGGTCAACCCTAGGTCGCTTCATCAAATATATGGCTAGTCGGAAATGGACATTCTTATTGATTATTGTCCTGATTATACTAGCAACCACATTCCAAATTGTGTCACCACGTATTTTAGGTCAAGCAACTACTCTGATTACCGATGGGGTAAGTAATGGCTTGCAAAACGTGGATGGACAGCAAATGTACGTCATTGATTATGCTAGGTTAGTAAAAATCTTAACTAAAGTAGTCACTTTCTACTTAATTAGTGCCTTATTTAACTTCTTACAAGGAGCTTTATTAAGCCGTACTGCCCAACGCGTGATTGAAGACTTAAGAAATGATATGCGAGCGAAATTAAACCGTCTGCCGATCTCATTCTTAGATTCAACGCCAAATGGTGAAATCATGTCACGTGCCATTAATGATGTTGAAGCGATTGCTATGTCACTACAACAAACCTTGCAACAGGTCTTGATGTCTAGTACGCAATTTGTCCTAACTATTGTGATGATGACCTTAATCAGTTCAAAAATGACCTTAATTGCAGCAGGAACTATTTTATTATCTACAATTGTTATGCTGTCTATTACACCGGTATCGCAAAGACTATTCGCCACCCAACAAAGGGTGCAAGGGAATATGAATGCCTATATCGAAGAAAACTATTCTGGTCAAATTGAAAATAATGCTTTCAACCAAAATGAAGGTAAAATTGCTCAGTTTGAAGAGAAATCAGCAGAATACTATGCGGTTTCTTGGAAAGCCCAATTCATTTCGGGTATCTTAATGCCGTTGATGAACTTGGCGAAAAACTTTGGTTACGTAGCGGTAGCTATCGTCGGTGGTTTCTCAGTGGCTAACGGTACTATGGTAATTGGTGACGTTCAAGCCATGCTACAATACGCAGGGATCCTATCAGAGCCCCTAAAACAAACGGCCAACATGATAAACCAATTACAACGTATGGTAGCGTCTATCGAACGTATTTTTGAATTCCTTGACGTTGAAGAAATGGAAGAAGTGACTTCTGGTCAACCAGCTATTGAAACAGACTATAAGATGATTTTCGACCACGTCCAATTTGGTTATCAACCAGGCGAAGAGAACCTACTAATGACTGACTTCAACCTAACCGTTGAACCAGGTCAAATGGTGGCAATTGTAGGACCTACAGGGGCCGGTAAATCAACCATAATCAACTTAATCGAACGGTTCTATAATATTTCTGGTGGGTCTATTAAATATGACGGTGTAGATACAAGAGATATTGACCAAGAAGAATTACGTTCACGAATGGGTATGGTTTTACAAGATACTTGGCTATTTAATGGGTCTATTGCAGACAACATTGCTTACGGGTCAAACAATCCAAATGTGACCCGTGATGAAGTGATTCGTGCCGCAAAAGCTGCCCATGTAGATGACTTTGTACGGACCTTGCCAGATGGTTATGACACCATTATCAACCAAGATGGTTCTAATATTTCCCAAGGTCAACGTCAATTAGTGACGATTGCTCGGGCCTTTATGTCTGATCCAGAGATTTTAATCTTGGATGAAGCGACATCGTCAATTGATACGCGTACAGAAAAACTCATTCAAAAAGCCATGAATCAATTACTTGAAGGAAGGACTTCATTTGTTGTTGCCCACCGTTTATCAACCATTCAAGATGCAGATAACATTATTGTATTGAACCATGGTGACGTCATTGAAACAGGTAACCACGAGGAATTACTAGCTCAAGAAGGATTCTACTATAATCTTTATAATTCACAATTTGTGAAAGGTGAATTTGAATAAGCACGTATGTACAACAAAAAAGCGAGTCGTTTTAATCTAAACGGCTCGCTTTTTGAGTACATCTTATTGAAATGTCACGATACTTTTGTGGGTACTAATTGTTGGTGTGTAGGCTTTTGATAATTGAAGGCAAAGTCATCATCTAAAATCCATTTAGCAATATCTGCTTGTGGAATCAAAAGGGGCATCCGGTTGTGGATGGGGCTAACAACTTCATCAGGTTCCGTAGTGATGATAATAGACTCAGCTTGTTTTTGCCCAGTCTTTTTGTCAGGATAAATCCGGTAAAAACCACCCGCATAAATGACCCGACCAGAATCCGAAAAGGTATAAGCTTCCTTATCTTCAGAAAATTCAAAGAAGGCTGACATAGGGAAAACAATCCGTTGACCTTCAAATGGCCCTCTAAAAGTCTTCTTCTCGCGGAGGGTTTCAACCCGGGCGTTAATCATCAATTGACTGGGGTTGAAACCTGTAAATCCCCAACGCGTAATACCAGAAACGATTTCCCCGTCAGGATTAGCGCCAAGCGTCACCACCTGATTAGAAGGAAAGATCGTCCCATCCCTTAAGTCAGTCACATCAACACCGCGACTGGTAATTTCTTCGTAATAATCGACGAGAATTTGCTCATTTTTATCATATAAATAGCGACCACACATAACATAGCTCCTTTACTTTTAAGCAAAAGGGACTTCAAATTTAAGCTGACTGGTTTTCTTTCGCTAATCTGGCTTGCATATTTTTAATGGCTAGACCAACAATTTCATTGGTTAATTGTTCGTTACGTACTAATAAAGGGCCGTGGAAGTATGAACCAAAAGTATTTTTATACATAACACCTTCCGTTTGGTCTTCACCGTTGTTACCAAAACCAGTAACCACTTTACCTAAGGGTTGAGTATTTTCCCCTAAAAAGGTCCGGCCGTTATGGTTTTCATAGCCGTAGTAAGTCTGGCCAAAACGGTCATTTTCAATGACGATATCACCAATAAAGCGGTTATTGTCTTGATTTAATGTGTAGTGGTCTAAGGCACCAATACCTTCTAACCGGTCGCCAGCAGCATTGATGTAGTACTTTCCAAGCAATTGGAATCCACCACAGATACCGATTGTTACACCGTCGTTTTCAATATACTGGGTTAAAGCTTCTTTTTTTGATTGGATGTCACGGGCTACAATTTTTTGTTCATAATCTTGGCCACCACCAAAGAAGACAAGGTCAAATTGGCTAGGGTCAAATTCATCACCGATAGAGACTAATTGGGTTTCAACATTGACCTTTTGTGCTTTCGCTGCATGTTGTAACATCAACAAGTTACCGTTATCACCATATGTATTCATTAAGTTCCCATATAAATGGGCAATTTTTAAAGTTTGTTCCATTAACTCATGCGCTCCTTCACGTAACCTAATTCAGCCAATTCTTTTCTAATAGCAAGCATAGCTGTATAAGTCGCTAGAATATAGACTTTTTCAGTCGGTGCATTTTTCACTGTTTCAATAATGGCTTTAGGATCTTCTAACTGGATTAATTGGTCTTGGTTAAAGCCAGCGACTGCCATACGTTTAGACAAGTCAGCCACACGAATACCTGCCACATAAGAAGCTTCAATATTGTCCATTTCGGCTAGTTTTTCAAAGTTACCATCCCAAATCCAAGATACATCTTGGCCGTCAGCGGGACGGTCATTTAAAACTGAAATCAGGGTATATGGTGCTTTTTCTAAAAGACATAATTCGATGATTTGGTTTAGACCTACAGGGTTTTTGATAAGGTTAATCCGTAAGTCGTGACCTTCCACGTTGATGGCTTCTTGACGCCCGAAAATACGTTTAGCCCCTTGCAATCCTTCAGCGATATCTGCTTGGCTAACACCAAAATACCGGCCTAGTGAATAGGCTGATAAGGCGTTGTAGACATTATATAAACCAGCAACTGGAATACTGTATTGGTAGCCATCAATTGTAAAGCTAGCTGATTCCGGTGTTAGTTCATTAATTTCTTCTACTTGATAAGTTAATTCTGGACGACTCACGCCACAGTTTGGACAGAAATAGTCACCAAGGTTGCTGTAGGTAATGCTATGATAATGTAAAACATGTTCACAGTTCGGACAGATAACACCGTCAGTATTGTTGTCTGCTAGGAAGTCTTTTGACTGGTCTTCTGTGTTGAAACCGAAAAAAACTTGCTTGTTGTCTACTTTACGTGATGAGAAAATTGGCGCATCACCGTTTTGCATTAGAATAGCGTCTTTCGCTTTTGCAGCACCTTGTAGGATAAAGTCATAAGTGGTGTAGATTTCACCATAGCGGTCCATTTGGTCGCGGAAGATGTTGGTGGTTAAAATCACTTCTGGTTTAATATGTTCAGTGATATGACGTAAAGATGCTTCGTCCACTTCAAGAACAGCCACTTTATCCTTGGACTTTGTACCAGAGTCTTCAATGAAGGATGAGGTGATACCTTGCAGCATGTTTGACCCTGAATTGTTAGTCATGACATGGTCAAATTTTTGTTTCAAAATATTGACAGTTAGGGCAGTGGTCACTGTTTTACCGTTGGTACCCGTAATAATGACTACACGGTAATTCTCACCTAAGGCTTTTAGGATCTCAGGATCAATTTTCTGTGCAATTTTACCGGGTAGAGAAGTACCACCGCTTGTAAATCTCTTTAATAATTGTTGGCTTGTACGGCCAGCTACTGTTGCTAGTTGACTCTTAAATTTCATTTTTGGCACTCCCCTAATCATTTGCTATCCGCTACTTAGGCGAACTCTTAATGAACTAATTTTACCATAGGTGAGCAAAATTCTATAAAATTTCCTGTCATTTAAAATTTCTTTAAACTTTTACCGGGAATTTGACTTGCAAGCAGGAAATAAAATTGACTAGTGACGGGAATAAAAGTAAAATGAATAGCTGAGTAAATCGATATTAAAAAGTATGGGAGTGTTTAGATGGCTCAGTTATTTTTCCGTTACGGTGCAATGAATAGTGGTAAGTCTTTTGAAATCATTAAGGTAGCACATAACTATGAAGAACAAAACAAACATGTCTTGGTTTATACCAGCGCTGTTGATAACCGTGCAGGTGTCGGGAATGTGTCTAGTCGTGTGGGTGAAGAAAGATTAGCACGTGCAATTGCGACGGAGACGGATGTGTATGAGGATTTAACCACTTATATGCGAGAGAACGACCAAAAAATTTATTGTGTGTTAATTGATGAAGCCCAATTTTTATCAAAAGACCACATCTACCAATTGGCACGTATTGTTGACGAATTAGATATCCCAGTTATGGCCTTTGGCTTGAAAAATGACTTCTTAAATAACTTGTTTGAAGGATCTAAATACCTATTACTTTTAGCTGACAAGATTGAAGAAGTGAAAACCATCTGTTGGTTCTGTGCCAAGAAGGCTATTATGAACATGCGTGTAGCTGACGGGAAACCGGTGTATGAGGGTGAGCAAGTGCAAATTGGCGGAAATGAAGCCTATTACCCAGTTTGTCGTAAACATTATCACCATCCACCATTGAAAGATGGTAAAATCTATATTGAGCGCAATAATGGTGAATAGCAAGTAGGTGTAAGTGAAATAACTTTTGCCACACCTAGATTAATATCGAGAATAGACTGTAAGTTTTACATAAAGAAATAGAAAAGAGTTGAGAGCATGTTTACAGACCAATTAGATTCATTTATTGCCCGCTATGCGGAAGTAACTGAGTTAATGAGTGACCCGGACGTGATTAATGATAATCAACGGTTCCGTGCTATCTCTAAAGAAGAAGCTGATTTAAGACCGAAAGTAGAAACATTTAGTCACTACAAAGATGTGATTCAAGCTATTGAAGATACTGAGGAATTATTAGCAGAGTCATCAGATGATGAAATGACCGAATTAGCAAAAGAAGAATTGAAAGAATTAAAAGCAGAACGTGACAGTCTTGAAGAAGAGATTAAACGTTTAATGATTCCTTCAGATCCAAATGATGACAAAAATATCATCATGGAAATCCGTGGTGCAGCGGGTGGGGATGAAGCCCAATTATTTGCGGGTGACTTGTATGAAATGTACAATCGTTATGCAACTAGCCAAGGTTGGCGCGTTGAAGTTGTTGAATCATCTAGTAATGATATCGGTGGTTTCAAAGAAATCACTCTACAAATTCAAGGGGACAATGTATATTCTAAATTGAAATTTGAATCTGGCGCTCACCGTGTACAACGTGTACCAGATACAGAGTCTCAAGGTCGTGTCCATACTTCTACTGCTACAGTGGGTGTCATGCCTGAACTTGAAGATATCGACTTCGATTTAGATGATGGTGATATTCGTATTGATATTTACCGCGCCTCTGGTGCCGGTGGTCAGCACGTTAACAAGACGTCTTCTGCCGTTCGTTTAACCCACGAACCAACAGGTATTCAAGTGGCTATGCAAGACCAACGTTCACAACAACAAAATAAAGATAAAGCAATGATGATCTTACGTTCGCGCGTATACGAAAAAATTGCTTCAGAGCAACAGAATGAATATGACTCACAACGTAAGAACTTAGTAGGTACCGGGGACCGTTCAGAACGTATCCGTACATACAACTATCCTCAAAATCGTGTGACTGATCACCGAATTGGTTTAACTATTCAAAAATTAGACCGTATCATGACCGGCGAATTGGATGAAATCGTTGACGCTTTATTATTAGCCGATCAAGCCAATAAGTTAGAGGAGTTAAATGATTAATCAAACGTATCTAGAGGTCCAGGTTTGGGCCTCTTCTTTTTTAGAAGAAAATAACCAAGACGCTGAAATTGCTTATCATCTCTTGCTTGATTTAGCCGATTTTTCAGTGTCAGATTGGGCCCTTAAACGTAAGGACATCATGCCCATTAACCTGAAAGAAGCCTATCAAGCGGCTATTGAGAAGGTGGCTAAAGAAAACTATCCTTGGCAGTATATTGTCGGGAAAGCTTGGTTTTACGGTGAAACTTTCAAGGTTTCACCAGCTACCTTAATCCCAAGACAGGAAACGGAAGATTTGGTGTCTTATGTGGCCGATTTAATCAAAAAAGAACATATCGCGCAAGATGCAAGGGTACTTGATATTGGTACTGGTACGGGGATTATTGCGATTACCTTAAAACAACTGTTCCCAAACCTGCAAGTCACGGCGACAGATATTTCACCGGATGCCTTAAATATTGCCCGTGAAAATGCTGCGGATAAAAAATTTGTTATTGATTTTCAACTTGGTGATTTATTTGAACCAGTTCTTGGCCAAGAATTTGATTTAATCATTTCAAACCCACCTTATATCGGCTCAGATGAAACGGATGTGATGTCCAAATCAACGGTCCTATATGAACCAGATTTAGCCCTTTTTGCAAAGGAAAATGGCTATCAAATTTATTGGCGCTTATTCGACCAAATCCATGATTATTTGGCTAAGCCGGGTTACTTTATTGGGGAATTTGGTTACCAACAAGGGCCATCCTTGCTTGCTGGCGCTAAAGACCGCCTGCGAATGACGGACGCCGAGGTAAACATTATCCAAGATTATGCGGGCAATGACCGAATTCTAGTCATCCAAAATCCATATAATACAACAATCTAACAAAACCATAGAAATAAGAAAGGAGTTCAACCAATAATGACAAAACTCATTCAAGCAAGTGAAATTGAAGAAGGCGCAGCCTTACTGCAGGATGGCCAATTAGTGGCTTTTCCAACTGAAACAGTCTTTGGTCTAGGGGCTATCGCCAATAATGTGGATGCTGTTAAATCAGTCTATACAGTAAAAGGCCGTCCAAGCGATAATCCTTTGATTGTCCATATCGCTGATCCAGAAGATATTTTTGACTATATGATTGACAATGACCCGGAGAGACATGACTTAATTGAAAAATTAACAGCACAATTTTGGCCAGGTCCTTTGACCTTGGTTGTACCTGTTAAACCAGATACCTTCCCAAGTGTCGTAACTGGTGGCATGGATACAGTAGGAATTCGCTTACCGGACCATGGAACGACCCGCGATTTAATTCGCGCAACTGGTTTTCCAATCGTTGGCCCATCAGCTAATATTTCGGGTAAACCGAGTCCAACCCAAGTTGCTCATGTGATGCATGACTTTGATGGGGTCATTGGTGGCGTTGTGAATGCTGAACCAACGCGTATTGGGGTTGAATCTACGGTCTTAGACCTGACGGATTTAAGAGGGTTAATCATTTTGCGACCTGGATACATCACCAAGTCCATGCTAGCTGAAGTGGTGACAGATATGCCGATATATATTGGTGGGACCATTGCCAATAACGCGGAAGAGGCGCCAAAAGCACCAGGTATGAAATATGTTCACTACAGTCCTAACCAACCTGTGATGGCCGTTTCGTCTGACAAAATGGCGAATGTGCTAGCTTATCTATCTAGTCAATCGATCAAGGTGGCATTAGCAACTAGTGAAAATAATTTTGAAAAGTACAAAACGTCAGTTGCCTCGATTGTATCACTGGGACCGACAATAGAAACCGCTACACAACAACTTTTCGCAGCTTTAAGAACGTTTGATGACCAAGAAAATATTCAACAAATTGTCGTAGAATTGTACCCTGATACAGAAAAAAATGGGGCATATCGCAATCGTTTGATCAAAGCGAGTTCAACCGTGGTAGAATAGACCTAGATAAATAAATTGGATAAGGTAGACCCCAAGGAATATTATCAAAAAATAAAGCTGGAGGCAGATGCATGAGTAACGACATTATTTTTGATTTATTAGATGAGGAAATGGACCGCCAACAACATGGGATTGAGTTGATCGCAAGCGAGAACTGGGTATCGGAGGATGTACGCCGTGCGCAAGGATCAATTGCAACCAATAAATACGCTGAAGGGTATCCGGGTAAACGTTACTACGGAGGCTGTGAAGTCGTGGATAAGATTGAAACATTGGCGATCGACCGCGCTAAAGAATTATTTGGTGCAGCATACGCAAATGTACAACCACATTCAGGCTCACAAGCCAACATGGCCGTATATGACGCTTTCTTAGAGCCAGGTGATTTAGTTTTAGGGATGAACTTAACTGATGGTGGGCATTTGACTCATGGGTCAAAAGTAAATTTCTCTGGTAAGAAATATAACTTTATTGCTTACAATGTCACAAATGATGAAGAATATATTGATTATGCTGAAATCGACCGCCTAGCCAAAGAACACCAACCTAAATTAATCGTTGCCGGTGCTTCAGCTTATGCGCGCACGATTGATTTTGAAAAAATTGCTGAAACTGCTAAAGCAGTTGGTGCATACTTTATGGTTGATATGGCTCACATTGCTGGTTTAGTTGCAGCGGGTCTACATCCAAATCCAATTCCTTATGCAGACGTTGTGACTTCTACAACGCATAAAACTTTACGTGGCCCTCGCGGTGGTTTAATCCTAACTGCGAACGCAGATTACGGTAAGAAATTAAACTCTGCTATTTTCCCTGGCATTCAAGGTGGCCCTTTAGAGCACGTGATTGCTGCCAAAGCTGTTGCCTTCGGTGAAGCCTTACAAGACGACTTTAAAGACTACCAAGCACAAATTATCAAAAATGCCAAAGCCTTTGAAAAAGTCTTCAATGAAGAAGGCATTCCAATGGTATCTGGTGGAACAGACAATCACTTGTTATTACTAAAAGTTATCGGTTTTGACGTGACAGGTGCTGAAATCGAAACAGCCTTAGATGAAGTTGGTATTACTGTAAATAAAAATACTATTCCAAACGAAACTTTAAGTCCATTTAAGACAAGCGGTATCCGTATTGGTACGCCTGCCATCACCACTCGTGGATTTAAAGAAGCGGAGTCTGAACAAGTGGCTCGATTGATTGCTACAATCATCAGAAATCCTCAAGATGAAGCTGTTCGTGCTGATGTTCGTGCATCTGTTAAAGCCTTAACTGAAGCAATTCCATTAAAATAATCTCATTTATAGGACTTGAAGGCCTAGCTTACTTGCGCTAGACTTTCAAGTCCTATATAATATCTAGAGTTTGAGCAAAATTAATTGGCTGCATAAAATTTAAAAGTGAGGTAAATATTCATGAGTAAATTAGTTGTAATTGATCACCCTTTAGTACAACACAAGATGGCTATGTTACGTGATAAAGATTTAGGCACTAAAGGTTTCCGTGAATTGGTAAATGAAATTACAATGTTTCTTGGTTACGAGGTAACGCGTGATTTATCAATGGAAGAAGTTGAAATTGAAACACCTTTAGTTAAAACAACCCAAAAAGTTATTGCTGGTAAAAAATTAGCGATTGCCCCAATTTTACGTGCTGGTTTAGGAATGGTTGATGGCATGCTATTATTGATGCCTGCAGCAAAAGTAGGTCACATTGGTATGTTCCGTGACGAAGAAACTTTACAACCACAAGAATACTTCTTCAAAATGCCTCAAGACATTGAAGAGCGTGAAGTAATCGTAGTAGACCCAATGTTAGCGACTGGTGGATCTGCCATCATGGCCATTGATTCTCTAGTGAAACGCAATGTTAAAGCAGAAAGCATTAAATTTGTATGTTTAGTTGCAGCGCCAGAAGGTGTTAAAGCTTTACAAGATGCTTACCCAGAAGTTGATATTTTTTCGGGTGCATTAGATGAGAAGTTAAACGAAGATGGCTACATCTTACCAGGTCTTGGTGACGCTGGTGACCGTCTATTTGGTACCTTATAATTGTCATCAATTACATGTATATGCTACTCTTGATATACAAAACCAAGCATAGAAATTTGAAACAAATAAATTAATATTAGATAGGTGATAATAAAAATGACGGAAAACATGATTGTTAAGGGTGGCCGTAAGTTAAATGGGCATGTAAGGGTTGATGGTGCAAAAAACGCTGTTTTACCTTTATTAGCAGCCACTTTATTAGCAGACCAAGGGAAAAGTCGCATTACCAATGCATCATTACTATCAGATGTATATGTAATGAACGATGTATTGCGTAACTTGAATGCGCAAGTTGATTTCGATGAAGAAAACAATGAAATTATCGTGGACGCTTCTGGTGATCTAACGACTGAAGCACCATTTGAACTTGTCAGCAAGATGCGTGCTTCAATCGTTGTAATGGGGCCATTATTGTCTCGTTATGGTCACGCTAAATTTGCTATGCCAGGTGGTTGCGCTATTGGTTCGCGTCCAATTGACTTACATGTCAAAGGATTTGAAGCTTTAGGTGCCAAAGTAACAACTACAGCAGGTTATGTTGAAGCAAGCGCTGATAAATTAGTGGGTGCCAACATTTATTTAGACTTCCCAAGTGTTGGGGCAACACAAAATATTATGATGGCTGCTGCATTAGCTGAAGGGACAACAATCATTGAGAACGTTGCTCGCGAACCTGAAATCGTTGATTTAGCCAACTTTATCAATAAAATGGGTGGTCGCGTTCAAGGTGCCGGCACAGATACCATTAAAATCCGTGGGGTTGAAAGCCTTGAAGGAACTGAACATTCTGTCATCCCTGACCGTATTGAAGCAGGAACATTTATGGTAGCTGCAGCCATTACTGAAGGTGATGTCTACATTGAAGACGCGATTTCAGAACACAACCAACCATTGATTTCTAAATTAAAAGAATTAGGTGCGACAATTACTGAAGACGTGTCTGGTGTCCGTGTGCAAGGTTCTACCGTTTTGCATCAAACAAAAGCAAGAACTTTGCCATATCCTGGTTTCCCGACTGATATTCAATCACCATTTACAGTTGCCCAAGTTTTAGCAGAAGGTACTTCAGAAATGGAAGAAACTGTTTTTGAAAATCGCTTTATGCACTTGGAAGAATTGCGTAGAATGAACGCTAACTTTAATATTAACGGCAATACAGCTATTATGAACGGTCCTGCTAAGTTGCAAGGGGCAGCAGTAGCTGCTTCTGATTTACGTTCAGCAGCAGCCTTAATTTTGGCTGGTTTGAAGGCTGAAGGGATGACCAAAGTGTCTGAATTGAAATACTTAGACCGTGGTTACCACTCATTCGACAAGAAATTACAAGCCTTAGGCGCAAATGTACTTCGCGTGGATGTGGATGGTAAAACAGACGCAGAGCTTGCTAGTTTACTAGATTAGAATGGTCGTGACGAAATGAAATATTATCATCAATATATTAATGAACCATGGAAGAAAATTGTATTTTGGGGACTACTGTTATTGATTGTTGGCTTCCTTCTATTCATTATCGGTGGTTTAATTGGATACAGCATATCGTCTGACCAATCAGCCTTCAATTTCTTAAACCCAGCTAGCTGGAACCATGTCTTCTCATTTATACGTTAACATGACTATAAGCAATTTGAGGGGTGATTCTGTTATCACCTCTTTTTTTATATGAAAATGACAAGTGGATAGTCAAGCTAACTAGCAATAGGTGTTTACTTTCGTAGCCAACTACTGGTTGACGAGGTCTTTTTTAAGATCGCCTTATTTTTGGACTAGGATTTTTCAGGTTCAAATAATGATTCGCCACAATTTGAATCAGTTTTTTAGTGGGTCATATGTTACAATATGCTAGATATGAGGTGAGTTTATGGATGGCATTTTGCCTTTATGGAAAGAACGTGGCATGACTAGTCACGACTGTGTATTTAAAGTAAGAAAGATTTTAAAAATGAAGAAAGTCGGCCATACAGGGACCTTAGACCCGAATGTTGACGGGGTTTTACCGATTTGTTTAGGTAAGGGGACTAAATTGGTTGAATTGTTGATGGACAAAACCAAAGTCTATACTGGAGAAATCACCTTAGGGTTTGCGACGACTACTGAAGACCTGGACGGTGAAGTGGTTGCTGAAGAATCTTTAGCGAATCCTTTTGAAGATGACTACATTCAAGCATTCATGCAAGAATTAACAGGTCATATCGTTCAGATTCCACCCATGTATTCGGCGATTAAAGTCAAAGGGAAACGCCTGTATGAGTATGCCCGTGAAGGCCTTGAAGTTGAACGACCTGAACACCCGGTATTTGTCCACGAATTCAAGTTAATGGGACCATCTCGTTTTGAGGACAACAAGCAAGTTTTTGCTTTTGAAGTGGTATGTGGCAAGGGGACCTATGTCCGCACTTTAGCCAGTGACTTAGGGCGAAAGCTAGGGGTGCCAGCGACGATGACTAGCCTAACTCGGGAAGGATCAACCCCTTTTTCAAGGGAAGATTGTCTGACCCTATCACAATTGGCAGAGGCTGTTGAAGCTGAGGATTATAATTGGTTGGTACCAGTTGAATCGACCTTATCAGCATATCCAGTTTGGCAGGTTCCGACTGAGGATAGCCACTTAGTGAAATTGGTGGAAAATGGGTCGGTCCTAGAATTAGCGACGTTACCTGCTGATTTAAGAGACCAATTACCGGTGACGGCTTATATCGACGACAAGTTAAAGGCGCTTTATGATGTCCATCCAAGTAAAGATGGTAAAATAAAACCAAGTAAAATGTTTTAAAGATTGGACGATACTGAATGAAAACGATAAATTTACACCATCCCTTTGAACAATCAACGATCTATGCGGGCGATGTTGTCCTAGCTTTGGGTTTTTTTGATGGGGTCCATAGAGGCCACCAGGCGGTTATTCAAGCTGCTCGTGATGAGGCTGACCGTTTGCAATTACCACTAGCTGTGATGACTTTTAATATGGCGCCACGCATCATGTATCAACAAATACACCCTGAAGAAGTGACTTATTTAACCACTCTAGTCGAAAAAGAGCGGTTAATGACTCAGATTGGTGTGGACTATCTTTATGTTACCCAGTTAACGTCATCATTCTCCGCTTTGAAACCGCAAGAATTTGTGGACCAATATATGGTAGGCTTGCATGCCAAATCGGTTGTAGCGGGCTTTGACTATACCTACGGCAAAAAGGACATCGCCAACATGCGGACCTTAGCTAGCCATGCAGCTGGTCGGTTTAACATTATTGAAGTGAATAAATTATCGGAAGATACCAGCAAGGTGGGGTCAACTGAAATTCGCCATGACTTGAATACTGGTCAAATTGACAAAGCTAACCAACAATTGGGCTATATCTATTCAATTGACGGGATCGTTGTTCATGGAGAGAAACGCGGCCGTGAGCTAGGGTATCCAACAGCTAATTTAATGGTTGCAGCAGAATCATTGATTCCAGTTGAGGGTGTCTACGTGGTTGAGATGTTGTTGAATGGGCAATTCTACCCAGGTGTTGCTTCAATTGGGACTAATATTACCTTCGGGGAAAACCGCAAGCGTACAGTAGAAATCCATCTTTTAGATTTTAAAGGGGAAATCTACGGTGAATACGTAACGGTTTATTGGCATAAATACTTGAGACCTGAACTTAAATTTGATGGCATTGAAGGGTTGATTAAACAAATGGATCAAGATGTGGTTGATGCTGAAAGTTATTTAGAAAGTTTGCATAAATAGTATTTTTGTAAAATACGTGAAATATGACTTTGAAATGAGCGCTAGGGACTTGTCTGTGGCGTTTTTTTTGACAAAAAGCGTGCAAGTATAATCAAGAAAATGGGGAACGTTGATATAAAAGGTTTTTAGTTGAGCGTTTTTATAGATTCGATTAGACAATTTTTAGAATAGTAGTAGAATGGAATAGGAAATAAAAACTATTGGAGGAATGTCAAAATGGCATATTTGGATCGTGCTAAAGAAATTTTTGATGATGCAGTAAAGGTTCGTCGTCATTTACACGAAAACCCTGAAGTTGGTTTTGAATTACCAAAAACAACTAAACTTGTGAAATCAAAACTTGATGAGTTTGGAATTGCATACGAAAACGTAGGTGATACATACGGAATTACAGGTACATTGGGTGATTCTGCTAAGGGTAAAACTTTATTGTTACGTGCAGACATGGATGCATTAGCAATTACCGAAAAATCTCAATCAGCATGTACATCTAAAAATGAAAATGGACACTTATGTGGTCATGACATGCACACCACTATTTTACTAATGGTTTTAAAAATGTTGAAAGAAAACGAAAACCAATTAGAAGGTCAAATCAAATTCTTATTCCAACCAGCAGAAGAAACTTTAAACGGTGGACGTGTCATGGTTGAAGAAGGTATTTTAGAAAACCCCGCACCAGATGCTGGTATGGCTTTACATATGTGGCCAAATGGAGACAAAGTGGACGTTGAGATCCACCAAAAAGAAGCTTTAGCATCTGCTTTAAACTTCCGTATCACTATTAAAGGTGTGGGTGCTCATGGTGCAATGCCAAACAACGGTATCGACCCAGTATTTGTGGCTAGCCAAATTATTAATGGGGCGAACGGTATTTTAGCTCGTGAATTACCATCTAACAAAGGTGCTTCTTTATCTATGGGTTACATTAATGCGCCAGGTGGTGCTATCAACGTGATCCCTGATACAGTTGTCTTAGAAGGTACTTCTCGTTCATTATTCCCAGAATCAGCAGACCACGTTTCAAAACGTTTACCAGAAATTGTTGAACATATTGGTAAAGCATTCCGTGCTGAAACTGAATATGAGGTAATGGCTGACTGTCCGTCATTAACCAACTCTAAAGAAATGTCTGAACAAGTGATGGCCTCTGCTAAAGAAGCTTTAGCGGATAAATATGACGTGGTGAACGTACCACCATACTTAGCTTCAGAAGACTATGCACACATTGCTAGCAAATTGCCAGAATCAACATACTTCTTCATTGGTTGTCCATTACCAGATGACAATGGTGAAGTATACCCTGTTCACCACCCATTAGTACAATTCAACGAAGAAGCATTAATTGTTGGATCTGCTACCTTAGCAACATCAGCGACTAACTGGTTACGTGACAACAAATAAGCGTATCGATAAAATATACAAGTCGAAAGGGCAACGGACTATTACAAATAGTTTGTTGTCCTTTTCTCTATTGTAAAAGGGATTGAAATGGCTTTTCCTGCAAGCGTCAAAAGCCCAAATTTTAAAGGAAGGTTTAAATGTCAAAAAAAGTCAAAAAAAGTTTGACTATTATTGACAAAAGAAATGATAGGTGCTATATTATAAACATGTTAGCAGTCAGAGTTGTTAAGTGCTAATGAGGTGATAAGATGTTAACAAAACGACAAAGTTTAATTTTACAGGCGGTAATTGACCATTATTCAAAATACCAATTACCAGTCGGTTCGAAAACTTTATCTCAACATCAAGAAATAAACGCAAGTTCAGCTACAATACGTAATGAATTAGCCAGACTTGAAGATTTATCATTGATTTCTAAAACCCATTCATCATCTGGACGAGTGCCAGCTGAGGCGGGTTATCGTTACTATATTAATCACATCATGCCATATTATGGTGGATTGATTGATTTAGAGCTTGAGGAAGAGGAAGATGCTTTACTTAGAGAGATATTCCACGATCCTTATAACGATTTGAGTCAAGTGATTCGAAAAACGGCTGCGACTTTAGCCTCGCTTTCAGAAAGCGTCGTTATTTCGATGGGGCCAGATATTGCAAGGCAACGATTGGCCAATTTTCAAGTATTGTCTTTAACCGCTGACCAAGCAATGGTCATATTGGTGACAGATAAAGGTGTCATTCGCAATCAAATTGTGACATTCAATGAGGTGGTTACACCGCGATTGATTGAGGGTATTGCAGAGATTATGAATCAAGAACTTGTGGGCCTTGAGCTTGCAACGGTGATTGAAAGGCTGCAAACACACTATTTAAAAGATATTGAGCAAATGAATCGGTCCGATGAAGATAGTAGTCATTTGATACACCGGTTTATGAATCAATTCAATAGTGATGGCATGAGGGTAAATGGTCAAAATTATTTATTTTCTTCATTAGCTGATTCAGCTAATGGGACTAGTATTGCACAATTAAGTCAATTACTAGAAGACCGATCAGTGATTGCTTCACTGATTAATATCACAGACCAAGGTATCCAAGTGAGAGTGGGTAAAGAACTTAAAGATCCGACACTGGAGAATATGAGTTTAATGTCTACTAGCATGGGTACTGTAAAATCAGGTAAGTTAATTACTTTTGCGGTACTTGGTCAGGAAAGTATGTCCTACATTCGTATGGCGCAGCTTTTCCAAAGTATTTCAAAAGAAATGGCTAGATACCTGGACAATTATTATAAATCTTAGGAGGTCTATCAATTGACAAAAATGGACGACAATCAACAAGATTTAAATGTTGATGAAGAAATCAATGAAACTGACGTTCAAGACGAGCAAGTTGAAATAGTAAATGAAGAAGATAGCGAATTAGCTTCTCTTCAAGCTGAATTAGCGGCTAAAGATGACCAAATTATGCGTCTATCTGCTGAAATTCAAAACATGCATCGTCGTAACCAATCTGAACGTGAATCTGCTTCAAAGTATCGGTCACAGAATTTAGCTAAGGGTATTTTACCAGCTATCGATAACTTGGAACGCGCTTTAGAATTAGCTAAAGATGATGAGTCATCTCAGCAATTAGTGAAGGGTATCGAAATGGTACATGCAAGCTTATTACAAGCTCTAGCAGAGGAAGGCGTTGAAGTGATTGACCCTAAAGGTGAACTCTTCGATCCAAACTTCCACCAATCTGTAAGTGCGGTGCCGGCTGAAGATGGCCAGCAAGCTGAAGAAGTGGTGGCTGTTTTCCAAAAAGGGTATGTATTAAAAGATCGTGTACTAAGACCTGCAATGGTTTCTATTGCACAATAATTCATTTAACATAGATTTTAACCACAGATAAATTCATTTAAATTGATAGATTAATTAAAAAAGGAGACGTGTTTTATTATGGCAAAAATTATCGGAATTGACTTAGGTACTACTAACTCTGCAGTCGCTGTATTAGAAGGTGGCGAACCTAAAATTATCGCTAACCCAGAAGGTAACCGTACAACACCTTCAGTTGTTTCATTCAAAAATGGCGAGCGCCAAGTTGGTGAAGTAGCAAAACGTTCAATGGTAACAAACCCTAACGCGATTGCTTCAATCAAACGTCACATGGGTGAAGACAACTACACTGTAGAAATTGAAGATAAAAAATATACGCCACAAGAAGTTTCAGCAATGATCTTACAATACTTAAAAGGTTACGCTGAAGACTACTTAGGAGAAAAAGTAACAAACGCAGTAATTACTGTTCCTGCTTACTTCAACGATGCACAACGTCAAGCAACTAAAGATGCTGGTAAAATCGCTGGTTTAGAAGTTGACCGTATCGTTAACGAACCAACAGCAGCCGCATTAGCTTACGGTTTAGACAAAGTTGACGCAGACGAAAAAGTCTTAGTATTTGACCTTGGTGGTGGTACTTTCGACGTTTCTATCCTTGAATTAGGTGACGGTGTCTTTGAAGTATTATCTACTTCTGGTGACAACAACTTAGGTGGGGACGACTTTGATAACGCCATCGTAAACCACTTAATCGCTGAATTTAAATCAGAAAACGGTATTGACCTTTCTTCTGACAAAATGGCTATGCAACGTCTAAAAGATGCTGCTGAAAAAGCGAAAAAAGACTTATCTGGTGTAACGTCAACACAAATTTCATTACCATTCATTACGGCGGGTGCTGAAGGTCCACTTCACTTGGAAGTTACTTTATCTCGCGCGAAATTTGACGAATTAACTTACGACTTAGTACAACGTACAAAACAACCAGTTAAAAACGCCTTATCTGATGCAGGTTTATCTAAATCAGATATTGACCAAGTTATCTTAGTTGGTGGTTCTACTCGTATCCCGGCTGTTATCGACATGGTTAAAGCTGAAACTGGTAAAGAGCCTAACCGTTCAGTTAACCCTGATGAAGTAGTAGCTATGGGTGCTGCAATCCAAGGTGGGGTTATCTCAGGTGACGTTACAGACGTCGTATTACTTGATGTAACACCATTATCATTAGGTATCGAAACAATGGGTGGCGTGTTCACTAAATTAATCGACCGTAACACAACAATCCCAACATCTAAATCACAAGTATTCTCAACAGCTGCTGATAACCAACCTGCTGTAGATGTACACGTATTACAAGGTGAACGTCCAATGGCTGCAGATAACAAGACATTAGGTCGTTTCCAATTAACAGATATTCCTGCAGCACCACGTGGTGTACCTCAAATCGAAGTAACATTTGATATCGACAAAAACGGTATCGTAAATGTTAAAGCGACTGACAAAGGTACTGGTAAAGAGCAACAAATTACCATCCAATCTAACTCAGGTTTATCAGACGACGAAATCGATCGTATGATGAAAGATGCTGAAGCGAATGCTGAAGAAGATAAAAAACGTAAAGAAGCAGCAGATCTTAAAAACGAAGTTGACCAATTAATCTTCCAAGTTGAAAAAACAACTGGTGAGTTAGAAGGTAAAGTTGATCAAGCTGAACTTGACGAAGCTAACGCGCTTAAAGATGAATTGAAAGCAGCGCAAGAAGCTGACGATGTTGAAGCAATGACAGCTAAAAAAGATGAATTAAATGAAAAAATTCAAGCTTTAACTGTTAAATTGTACGAACAAGCAGCGCAAGAAGCTGAAGGTCAAGAAGGCGCAGACGACTCTTCAGACAATGATGGCGATGTAGACGCTGACTTCGAGGAAGTTAACGACGATAAATAATCCATAAGTTTCAAACCCTGTCTTCTATGAGGGCGGGGTTTCTTATGTTATGATGGACTGCATAACGCATGATTCAAGGGGGAGTACAGTGTGGCTGAAAAAAGAGACTACTATGAAGTCCTTGGCGTGTCAAAGACCGCAAGTAAGGATGAAATAAAGAAAGCCTATCGAAAATTATCAAAAAAATATCATCCAGATATCAACAAAGAAGCGGATGCGGAAGACAAATTTAAAGAAATTTCTGATGCATACGAAGTCTTAAGTGATGAGCAAAAACGTGCAGCCTATGACCAATACGGTCACGCAGCTACTGACGGTGGCTTCGGTGGAGGCGGCGGATTTGGTGGTGGTAGTTACCAATCTTACGGCGGCTCTGGCTTTGAAGACATCTTTGAGCAATTCTTTGGTGGCGGAGGCGGTGGCTTCAGCGGTTTCGGTGGTGGCTTCGGTGGAGGCGGCCGTACGGCTAACCCTAACGCACCGCAACAAGGTGATGACTTACAATACAACATGGACCTAGAATTTGAAGAAGCTATTTTCGGAACTGAAGAAACTATTTCTTACCGTCGTGAAGTAGACTGTACAGTATGTGAAGGATCTGGTGCTGAACCAGGTACAGCGGTCCATACCTGTCCAACATGTTCTGGTTCCGGTGTTGAAAAAGTTTACCAACAAACACCATTAGGTCGTGTGGTTTCTCAATCTGTATGTCATGAATGTTCAGGTAAAGGGAAAGTATTCGACCAAGCTTGCCACCACTGCCACGGTGCTGGACGTGAAACTGAAACACATAAAGTGAAAGTAAGCGTACCAGCCGGTGTTGAAGATGGCCAAAGCATGCGTCTTAACGGCCAAGGGAATGCTGGTAAAAATAATGGACCAGCAGGAAGCTTGTATGTCGTTTTCCGTGTGAAACCTTCTGAAATCTTCGAACGTGAAGGGGCAGAAATCCGCTATGTCTTACCAATTAACTTCGCCCAAGCGGCTTTAGGTGCTGAAATTGAAGTCCCAACTGTTCACGGTAAAGTATCGATGAAAGTGCCAGCTGGTACACAAACAGGTACGAAATTCCGTCTACGCGGAAAGGGTGCACCTAAATTAAATGGTAATTCAAACGGTGACCAAACAGTGGTTGTTAAGGTGGTTACACCTAAGAATCTGAATGAAGAACAAAAAGCTTCATTGAGAGCCTTCGCTAAAGCTTCAAATGACGAAGTGAGTGAAGAAGATAGAGGATTCTTTGATAAATTGAAAGACGCATTTTCTTAATAAATGAAAAATAGTAGCACTAGTCGACATGACTGGTGCTACTATTTTTGCGTTATTCGGTTAGGAGGGCTTAATTTTGAGGCTTAAAACAAGAAAGAGAACCCCATATTGCCTAGTTCATAGCAGATGTCGCCGCTAATCGCGATTGTTTTCTTGACTACTTTCAATTGGTCATCGAAATTTCATCAACATAATTTAAGAAGGTATAGTAGTGTTTCTGGGTTGTTTTATAAGAAGAAAAAGCCGCCTTAGAACTTGCGATATATTTTGTAACGATAAAATTACTCAACACTCCTCGACAATATCAAATTTATCTGTCGCATCAACAGGTGTAGTTAAGACATACTATCGCAAATATGTCTGTATGAAAGTATTTACTCTATCTTGGTGTTTGCGGACACTTTTTGGTTCCAATCCCTTCACTTTTTCTAGATATTCGCCAAAGGCATCAAGAACCATTGCATTAGTGTCTTCCAATTCCATGGATTTGAATTCAGTCACTATATTAATTGATACGGAATCTTTATTGAGGCTAGGATGCCATACTTTTGAACTGATTTTAATTTGAAAAATAGCTGACACATTCAATTTAGCATTTGCCTATTACTACAGATGGACTTGTTGATCTTAAAGTGGGCAAAATGTTGTGGTGGTAGGGTAATTTTGCTATAATGATAATTGCTGAACATAAGAGGGGGATGGAAAATGAATATCCAAGAAATGAAAGACAGACAAGAAAAAATCAGAAATTTTTCCATCATCGCGCACATTGATCATGGTAAATCTACTTTAGCGGACCGCATCCTACAAAATACAGGGACGGTTTCTGATCGCGAGATGCATGACCAAATGTTAGATTCTATGGATCTTGAACAAGAACGTGGTATCACGATTAAGTTGAATGCCATCGAGTTAGAATATAAAGCGAACGATGGGGAAACTTATATTTTCCATTTAATTGATACACCAGGACACGTAGACTTTTCATACGAAGTTTCACGTTCTTTGGCAGCCTGTGAAGGGGCCGTATTAGTTGTGGATGCAGCACAAGGGATCGAAGCCCAAACACTTGCTAACGTATACCTAGCTGTTGAAAATGATTTAGAAATTGTACCAGTAATCAATAAGATTGACTTACCAGCAGCTGATCCAGAAAAAGTGAAACAAGAAATCGAAGACGTGATTGGTTTAGACGCTTCCGATGCTGTATTGGCTTCAGCTAAAGCTAACATCGGTATCGATGAGTTATTAGAACAAATCGTTGAGAAAGTACCTGCACCAACTGGTGAAATTGAGGCACCTGTTCAAGCTTTGATTTTTGACTCTGTATACGATGCCTACCGTGGGGTTGTTTTGAGTGTCCGGGTGGAAAATGGTGTTATCCGTAATGGTGACCGAATTCAAATCATGTCAAATGGGAAAACGTTTGATGTCACTGAAGTTGGGATCTTGTCACCAAAACCAATTCCGCGTGACTACTTGATGGCCGGGGATGTAGGTTATATCACAGCATCTATTAAGACTATCCAAGATACACGAGTTGGGGATACGGTCACTTTAGCGACAAATCCTGCAACCGAACCATTAGCTGAATATAAACAAATGAACCCAATGGTCTATTGTGGTTTATATCCAGTGGATTCTTCAGACTATGTTGACTTGCGTGAAGCCTTGGAAAAATTACAATTAAATGATGCTTCATTAGAATTCGAAGCGGAATCTTCTCAAGCTTTAGGTTTTGGTTACCGCTGTGGTTTCTTAGGTATGTTACATATGGACGTTATCCAAGAGCGTATTGAACGTGAATTCAATATTGACTTGATTGCGACAACACCATCGGTAATTTACCATGTGTATAAAACAGACGGTACAATGGTTGAAGTTGCTAACCCATCTGAAATGCCAGATCCAACTTATGTTGAATCTATTGAAGAACCTATTGTAAAAGCTAATATCATGGTTCCGCAAGAATATGTTGGTGCCGTAATGGAATTAGCCCAACGTAAACGTGGAAATTTTATCACTATGGACTATTTGGATGATATTCGTGTTGATGTTAAATATGAATTGCCATTATCTGAGATTGTATTTGACTTCTTTGACCAATTGAAATCAAATACTAAAGGTTACGCTTCTTTAGATTATGAATTAGGTGGCTACCAAAAATCTAACTTAGTGAAATTAGATGTCTTATTAAACGGTGACGTTGTCGATGCCTTGTCAATTATTGTACATAGAGATTTCGCTGAAAGCCGCGGTCGTACTTTAGTTAGCAAGTTGAAAGACGTTATCCCAAGACAACAATTTGAGGTACCAATTCAAGCAGCGATTGGCCATAAAATTATTGCCCGTACAAATATTAAAGCCTTACGTAAAGACGTTACGGCTAAGTTGTATGGTGGTGACGTTACCCGTCGTCAAAAACTATTGAAGAAACAAAAAGAAGGTAAGAAACGTATGAAGGCTATAGGTTCAGTCGAAGTACCGCAAGAAGCCTTCTTAGCCATCTTAGATATGGGCGAAGAATAAAATTTAAAACGGTATACTTATGATACCAATCACTTTGGGACTAATGACGATAAATGTCATTAGTCTCTTTTTTTATAATTTTTGATTTTTCCATTATCATTAGCTTATCTGCTATAAACCGCCCAAAATTTTTCTATTGGCAAATTTGCAGATTTAATATAGACATATCACTTGCTATGGAGTCCACTCCAGGGTTTAGACTATGGTTTGTAAGGAAGTATGATCGGTGAATGACTTACTCAGATTGTTTCGAAACCTGGGTCAGATGGTATTAATGTTTGATTTACACTTGTTTAGAAATACATCGATGAAAAATTTGGAGGTAGAAAAATGACTAAGAAAGTATTAATTATGGTAGCCAATGGTCAAATTGCTCAATTCATTGAAGAACGTGTATTATCGTAGGGAATCATTTTCCAAATTTCATTTACCTTTTTTTTACGGAATAAATCCCGATTAAGTCACTATGCCAATAATGACCATGTCACATTAATTGAGATAGTTTAGATAGTCCAGTTGATATCCAAGCAGCAGGCGTGGACCGTTTAGTCTATACCAACGTCTTGGGTATTTACGATGAAGTGCCTGGTGAATATGGACGCTAGAATAAAGTAATGATTAGCAATGGTTTGCCATCGGCGTTAATTTCCGATGAAATCATGGTGAGGTCTGATATAAATTATACAACCCTTAGATTACCTTGGTTAAATGACCGAGGAATTAAATACGTAATTACCCATAAAAAACCCTATCTTGGTGTATCTGGTTCATGAAAAAGTATGACAGGTGTAGTTTTACAAATTATCGCTGATTCAAGTTTCCTATCATACGACAGTGCAGGTATTCCTGATCCAGATATTCACGGGGGAGACCGTCCAGTATATTAACATTAGAAATAAAAAAATAATGAATAGGGGTGAATAGAAGTGAATATAAAAAAAGCTGCGGAAATGTTTGATTTAACTGTAGATACTTTAAGATACTACGAACGTGTTGGTGTTATACCACCCGTTCACCGTAATGAGAGTGGTTATCGAGATTTTACAACCAATGATTTAAATTGGATTTTTCTAGCAAAAAGTTTGCGAACTGCTGGCTTGTCGATTGAATCATTAATCGAATTTGCCCAGTTGGCCCAGTTGCGTAAAACAGAAAATGTCGAATTTGCTCAGAAACAAATATTAGCCGATCAGTTAGGAGAATTAGATGCCAAATTGGCAGAAATGAAAGAGGTTAGAGATTTACTCGTATATAAAATCGATACTTATGATGACCACATCGCAAAATTTAAATCCGGAGAAATAACTGCTGATAAAGTTGAAAAAATTTGGGAACGTAAAAAGTAGAATGTTTTACTTGCTATGGACTTCACTTCAAGGTTTAGGATACAAGATGTAAAGAAAATTTGAGGAGGAACGTGAAATGCAAACAATCACTTTAAATAATGGTGTAGAAATACCACAACTAGGATTTGGGGTCTATCAAATTCCCTTAGAGGAAACAGCAGAAGCTGTTTATCAAGCAATAAAAGTTGGTTATCGTTTAATCGATACTGCAACTATTTATGGTAATGAAAGAGAAACAGGTCAAGGCATCAAACGAGCAATCGACGAAGGGTTGGTTAGGAGAGAGGACCTTTTTGTAACTTCCAAATTATTTATTCTTCAAGCCCCCGAAGAAAAGGCGGCTGAAACGATTGAACAATCTCTTAATGTAATGGGATTAGAGTATCTAGACCTATATTTGATTCACCAACCATATGGTGAAATATACGGTGCTTGGCGTGCATTAGTAGCTGGTCAAAAGTCTGGTAAATTACGTGCTATTGGAATTTCAAATTTTAAATCTTCAAAAATGATTGAATTTGTTGGCTTAAATGAAGTAACACCTCAAATCAATCAAATCGAAGTGAATCCATGGAATCAACGAATTGAAGATCAAGAATGGCATGAAAAATATGGCGTTCAAGTTGAAGCATGGGCACCATTTGCAGAAGGTCGTCATGATCTATTTACTAATCCTATATTAGCTGAAATTGGTAGACAATATGGAAAATCAATTGGACAAGTGGTTCTTCGCTGGTTAATTCAAAGGGGGATAGTGGCCTTAGCCAAATCAGTTCGCCCTGAACGGATGGCAGAGAATATAGATATTTTTGATTTTGAACTTTCATCAGAAGATGTAGAAAAAATCACAGCTTTAGACATGAAAGAATCTGCCTTCTTTGATCATGATGACCCGCAACAAGTAGAATGGTTCATGAATAGAATGGTGGATACAGAAGAATAATGATGAAGTTACTCAATTTACACACGAATATATAGCCAAGCGGTGAATAATAGACTGTGGCATCAGACATGTGAGATTGATGCTACAGTTTTTCTATGAAAATTAGCTGGCTACTTTCTATAATTACTTCTTAATACATAGATTAAACCTAATCTCGTGACGCAATAATCACAGTTTTTGTTAGGGTTTTTAAAATGAAAGATGTACTATTGTTAGTTGGCGCTGGTCAGTTAGGGATGGCCATTGCCGGTCGTGTAGGTTTTAACTATAAGATTCTAATTGGTGACAAAAAAATTGACAATGTCATCGCGATTGCGGATACTTTGAAGGGGGCTGGATATGATATTGTAGCCACTGAAATTGGTAAAGCGGATAAGGATTCAATCGCCACTTTTATTGAAAAAGGGCAATCCTACGGTGAAATTGACCTGTTGATTAATGCAGCAAGTGTGTCCCCAAATCAAGGATTCATTAAAACCATTCTCAAGGTAGATTTGTATGGGATAGCCGTTTTGCTAGAAGAAGTGGCTAAACTAGCGTCAATCTTAATGAGTAGTGATGGCGCCTTTATTACCGGATCAGAATTCTTGATTGACGGCGTGGTAACAGAAACTTTTCATTATGGCAGTTGATATAGCGAATAATCAAACGAAATCATTTTGATAAAGAACATTGTAAAATCAGAAAGGGCGTAATAATATGAAAGCAGCAATTTTTAATGAACCAGGAAATATGACCGTCACTAACATGGATCGACCGCAAATTCAAGCACCACACGATGCCATTATCCGCGTTGTTCGTGCATGTGTTTGTGGATCCGACTTATGGTGGTACCGAGGTATTAATGATAAGGCTTCAGGCTCGCAAACAGGTCACGAAGCGATTGGAATTGTCGAAGAAGTTGGGGAAGCAGTTAAAAATGTCCAAGTAGGTGACTTTGTTATCGTACCATTTACCAATGGCTGTGGCCACTGCGCTGCATGTAAGGCAGGATTTGACGGCGATTGCACGACTTTCACTGGTGGCGCCTTAGGTTTCCAAGCTGAATACCTACGTTATGTATCAGGAGACTGGGGGCTTGTGAAAATTCCTGGCCAACCTAGTGACTATTCTGCAGATATGTTGAAGTCATTTACCACCTTGGCAGACGTTATGGCTACCGGTTATCATGCCGCTGTCACTGCTGAAGTGAAAGCTGGCGATACAGTAGTCGTTGTGGGTGACGGGGCAGTTGGTTTGTGTGGTGTTATCGGGGCTAAATTATTAGGCGCTGAACGCATTATTATCATGAGTCGTCACAAAGACCGCCAAGATTTAGCCCTTGAATTTGGGGCAACTGACATTGTTGCTGAGCGTGGAGACGAAGGGATCAACCGAATCATGGAATTGACTGGCGAAGGTGCTGACGCTGTTTTAGAGTGTGTCGGTTCACAATTAGCCGTTGAAACTGCCGTTCAATTGGCGCGTCCAGGTGCCGTCGTTGGCCGGGTTGGTGTGCCACATATCGATGAATTAGATACCAATAAATTATTCTGGAAAAACATCGGCCTTCGTGGTGGCCGTGCAGCTGTGACAACCCATGACCGTGCAGTCTTATTAGATGCAGTTCTTGATGGGCGCATCAATCCAGGTAAGGTATTCAACATGTCCTTTGATTTAGATGACGTGCAAGAAGCTTATGCAGCAATGGACGAACGCCGTGCCATTAAATCTTTACTCGTTATTTCTGACTAACTAAATTACCATTTCCCCCTAAATGATTCACCTGTATACGGTCTGAATAGTCTTTGACAAGGATTAGATTCATATGATATATGTGATAAAAACTTAGGGAGTTTTATTTTGGAAAAAGAACAACGAATTCAACTCTTGCAAGATATTGTGAAAATTAAATTGGTCAATGTCAATGCCAATGAGAAAGAAGTGGCTAATTACCTATCTGACCTGTTTGCAAGATATGATATTGAAACCCAACAAATGGTAGCATCCGAGTCCTTGGTACAGTTGGTGAAGAAAAATTACCCATCAATTAAACGAATATGTATGTGTTGAAGACTATTTAGGAAAAATCGTTTTATTCAAAGATGCTATCAAAGCCTATTTAAAATAATAAATGTTGTTAGCCGGAAGTGAATAGCTTCCGGTTTTTGCATGCACGGCTCATCTTCTTAGAAATCACCAGATCGAAACCGTCTTTCTTTTTGCCAAATTAAGGGTATAATGAAATAAAATAGTGAACAAAGGGTGAGTGTATGATTTTATCAGGGAAGAAAATTGCTGAGGAGCAAGGAACTGGCATTAAAATAACGCCATTTAATGAAAGTCAGGTTAATCCCAATTCTTATAACTTGAGACTCTCAAATGAATTGGCTTATTACGAAGATGATGTGTTGGATATGAAGAAAAAACCAACCTTAAAATCGATTCAAATTCCTGAAGAGGGTTATTTATTAGAACCAGGCAAATTGTATTTAGGCCGGACAGTAGAATATACTGAAACGGATAAATATGTACCCATGCTTGAAGGCCGTTCTTCAATCGGTCGATTAGGTTTATATATCCATGTAACGGCTGGTTTCGGGGATGTTGGTTTCTCTGGTTACTGGACCTTAGAAATGCACTGTTTACAGCCAATCCGCATCTATCCAAATGTTGAAATTTGTCAGATCTACTATCATACAATTAACGGTGAATATGATTTATACTCTTCTGGAAAATATGCTAATAACCAAGGGATTCAAGAATCCCGTTTATACCAAGATTTTATCAAATAAAGCGTCAGTCCAATTGTGAATATTTTGTGAAGAAAAGCCATGAATATGGCTTTTTTTGTGAAAGCAAGTATACTTTGACCAAACCTGACTTTGTATGCGTTATAATATATTTGTAGTTAAGGAGTGTAGAATCTGACAAGGATGTCAGGTCTAAATAACTTATATATTTTTGACAAAATGAGTAGGAGTGAATATATGAGCAAAAATAGAAAACAGAATAAAAATCGGAAGAAAGGGTTTAATTTTGGGAACTCACCTAATGGTGGTGGTTATTTCAACTTTATGAATGCCTTCTGGTGGATAATATTGGTAATCCTTGGTTTGAATTTATTATTCCCAGCCATTACTGGGATGCAGGTAGAAGAAGTTCCTTATTCTTCATTTGTGAGCCAAGTAGATGCTGGCCAGGTAGAAAGTGTTGAAATTAATCAATATGATTTAACTTGGACCGCTGAAACGGACGGCGAAACGCAAGTATATACCACTGGTAAGGTGGATGATCCTGATTTAGTTAACCGTTTGGAATCGAACAATGTGACTTACCAAACGGAAATCTATCAACCAACGTCACCATTTATCTCATTCTTACTGACCTTTATTTTACCGTTTGCTGTGATTTATTGGTTAATGCGTAAACTAATGCAGAAGATGACAGGTAGTTCTGATTCTAAGATTGACCTTTCAGGTGGTGGTGGCTTTGGTGGCATGAACTTTGGTAAATCAGATGCCAAAATTTATGTGAAATCAGATAATTCACGAAACTTTAAAGATGTGGCTGGTCAAGATGAAGCCAAAGAGTCTTTGGTTGAAGTGGTAGATTACTTGAAGGAACCGAAGAAATACCAAGAAATTGGTGCCCAAGCACCGCGTGGTGTCTTACTAGTAGGTCCTCCTGGGACAGGTAAAACTTTGATGGCCAAAGCCGTTGCTGGTGAAGCTGGTGTCCCATTCTTCTCTATCGCAGGTTCTGAATTTGTTGAGATGTTTGTTGGACGAGGGGCAGCTAAAGTGCGTGACCTCTTTAAACAAGCCAACGATAAAGCGCCATGTATCGTATTCATTGATGAGATTGATACTATTGGTAAATCTCGTGATAATTCTTATTCAACCAATGACGAACGTGAGCAGACTTTAAACCAGTTGCTTACTGAAATGGATGGGTTCGAAGGCGACAAGGGTGTTATCATCCTAGCTGCAACTAACCGCCCTGAATCATTAGATAAAGCCTTGTTACGTCCTGGCCGTTTTGACCGTCAAGTGTCTATGGAATTGCCCGACTTAAAAGGCCGTGAAGAAATTCTTCGTGTCCACGCTAAAGAATATAAGATGGGTCAAAATATCGATTACCGTTACATCGCCCGTGCGACTGCCGGGGCATCCGGAGCGGACCTTGCCAATATCATTAACGAAGCGGGGCTGCGTGCCGTTCGTAACAAGCACAAGGAAATTAGCCAAATTGACTTGGATGAATCGGTAGATGTTGTCTTAGCTGGTCAAATCAAGAAGAACGATATCTTATCGCCAGAAGAACGTCGCGTCGTTTCTTACCACGAAATTGGTCACGCCCTTGTTGCGGCCCAACAATCTGGTTCAGCGCCAGTTGAGAAGATTACGATTATACCGCGTACGTCAGGTGCCCTTGGGTATACCATGCAGGTTGAAACGGGAGAGAAATCACTTTACACCAAACAAGAGTTGTACAATCAATTGATGACCCTTGCAGGGGGACGTGCCGCTGAAGAAGTGGTCTTTGGTGAAATCACTACCGGGGCTTCAAATGATATTGAAAAAATGACGAAAATTGCCCGTTCTATGGTCACTCAATACGGGATGTCGGATACTTTCGGCATGATGCAATTGGAAAGTCGTACCAACCGTTACTTGTCTGACAATACACAGAGTCAGGTATCCGGTGGTACCGCTGAAAAAGCAGATCAAGAAGTCATTGAATTGATCAAACGTGCCCATCAAGAAGCCGGCGAAATCTTGATGAATAACCGCGAAAAATTGGACGAGCTGTCTGAATACTTAATTCAGGAAGAAACCATTACCGGTCAACAATTCATGCAAATTTTAAATAAATAACAAGTAATATAAAAAACGTTCGTGAGATTTTCACGAACGTTTTTTAAGGTTTATTTTGAAAGATTTCAACTACATTATAGTAGGTAGCCAATTAATCAAGACATTTCCCAAACCTGTAGCACCTGCAAAATAGATGAATGTAGGCAGTGGTTTAGAGAAGGACAGAACAGATTTTTGGTAAACTCGCTCAGGAATAAAAGCTTGGACGAATAGGTCGCCGTAATGCCTAAAGATTAAAAAGCATAGGATGGACCCGATGATAAGAAAGGTCACGGATGCGGCAAAGCCAGCAACTGGTCCGTAGGCTAGAACATGACTAAACCGGGTAAGTTACATGGAATAACAGCGACAATGTTATTTAGAAGGAATCCGGTCCAGCCCATATTGAGGGCGAAGTTTTTAAGTGATTCGGCAGAACCAAACCAGAGTAGCCAGTAGCCAGCGAATAAAACAAGGGCTAGCAAGGCAATGACCACATAAGTAATCTTTCGGATGGTTTCTTTCAATTTTACGCTTATATTTGGGACTGGTATTCTTCAGTGTTAGTGGATATATCTTTATTTTGCATTCTAATGCCTCCATACTATAGGTATTTCATTAGTAATAGGGCTATGATGATACCGGCAATTGATGTGAAAATTCTTTGTGTATGGTAGTCTTTTGCTTGATTATCTGGCGCTTCGATGGGTTCGATGACGCCATCAACTTCGATAAAGCCGCCAGCTTGTGCATGCTTGTCCTTTTTCCGCCATTGCCATAAGTTATAAATACTGCGGACTAGTAAGATGATTGACAGAATCAATAATAATGTCGGGAAGAGTTGGATAAATAATTTCGTGAAGAATATGAATAGGAAAATGATTAGGGCTAATACCAGAATCAGACCGAGACAGCCTAAACCTGAGGACCCGTTGTATACATAGACACGACGTTTGTTATTCATGAGTGGTCACCTCCAATAGGAATTAATTGGTTTATTATACCGGATTATTGCAATTTTGGAAAATGATAGTCATTATTTATCAGCCTTAAAGATAAGAATTGCTAAAGCATTCTGAATACCCTTGTTATATGGTAAAATAAAACAGAATGAACGGAGAGGACTAGGTTATATATGAAAGATTATAAAGCGTTAAATTGGTCAAAAACATATGGCATGAAACAACTATTAAATGATGTTTCCTTTTTAATTAGAGAAGGGCAACACGTTGGTTTGGTTGGGGCCAATGGTTCAGGTAAGACCACCTTATTAAATATTATTGCGGGGAAATCTAGCCTAGATCAAGGGCAGATCGAACATCCAAAAGATTTTACAGTGGGCATTGTCACTCAAGATCCAGAGCTAGATGAAAGCCAAACGATTTTTGAGGCTGTTTATCACTCTGAAAGTCCTATCGTCCAATTAGTTGGTCGGTATGAAGAAATTACCTTAGACTTGCAATTAGATCCAGAAAATAGCCAATTACAAAAGAAATTTCAGCAGATTGAGCAAGAAATGAATGCGCAAAACGCTTGGACTTTGGATACGACAATCCAAACGATCTTATCTAAATTGGGTATTCATGACCTAACCCAAGAAGTGAAAGTCTTGTCTGGGGGCCAACGGAAACGGGTCGGTTTGGCTAAAGTTTTGATTGAAGAACCGGATTTGTTACTGATGGACGAGCCTACCAACCACTTGGATTTTGAAATGGTGGAATGGTTAGAAAACTACATTGCTAATTACAAGAAATCAGTCCTAGTTGTAACCCATGACCGGTACTTCTTAGACCAAATCACGACACATATCTTTGCTTTGGACCGGGGTGACTTGAAGCAATACGAGGGTAATTACCAAATTTATTTGGAAAAATTGCAGTCTGAGCATGAAATTGAAGCAGCAACTATGGCAAAACAAAAGAAATTGTACAAGAGTGAGTTGGCTTGGATGCGTAAAGGGGCTAAAGCTAGAACCACTAAACAACAAGCCCGCATTCACCGGTTTGAAAACTTGAAAGAAAAAGTAAGCCAAACAACAGATGATAGCGAATTGACAGTGGACTTGGATACTCAACGGTTGGGTAATAAAGTCCTTGAATTCGATAACTTAACGGTAGGTTACCCAAATAAGCCCTTAATCACCAATATCAATCTATTATTACAGAATAAAGAGCGTATCGGGATAATCGGGGATAATGGGGCTGGTAAAACGACCTTCCTAAACACCATTGCTGGCATACAAGCGCCACTTTCAGGTGAAGTAAAAATGGGTGAAACGGTCCGTATCGCCTACTTCCAACAAATCCCTACTGACCTACCAGAAGACAAACGGGTGATCAACTACGTGCAGGAAATCGCTTCTGAGTACGTTTATGATGACGGGAGCCAAGCATCTGCAGCGCAAATGCTAGAGCAATTCTTGTTCCCCCGTGAATCGCATGGCATGTTAATTGGCACGCTATCAGGTGGGGAAAGAAAACGACTGTACCTATTGAAGATATTGATGACTAGACCCAATGTCTTACTTTTAGACGAACCGACAAACGATTTAGATATTGATACCTTATCTGTCTTAGAAGACTACCTAGAGACCTTCCAAGGAGCTGTGATTACCGTTTCCCATGATCGGTATTTCCTAGACAAGGTGGTTGAGAAGCTTATCATTGTGGACAGCTTGGACAATACAGTACAATTATTCTATGGTAACTACCATGACTATAGAGACGCAATGAAACAAGCAAAAAATCAACCCAGTCAATCGCAAAAAGTGTCCAGTCAAAGTAAGCCAAACAACCAAGCTACTGAGTCAGTGACAGAAGAGTCACCAAAAGCTAAGCGAATGTCTTGGCAAGAGAAGAAAGATTGGGCCGTTATTGAGAGTGAAATTGAACAATTAGAAATGGATATTGAAGACATTGACCAGGCAATGAACGAAAACGGAAATGATTACGGCAAACTATCCGAATTGCAATTAGAGAAAGATAGCAAAGAAAATGATTTGCTTGAAAAAATGAGCTACTGGGAATACCTATCTACATTAGAAAATTAGTATCAGAAAATTTATGATGAAATAAAAAAACAAGAAGTTGATTCAAATTAAATTAGGGGGCAATGAGTTTGGCAAAGCAATACTTAGATTTTCTACAACACATTTTAGATAATGGACAAGATAAGAGCGACCGCACGGGTGTAGGTACCAGATCAGTTTTTGGTTACCAAATGCGCTTTGATTTAAGCGAAGGATTTCCTTTATTAACGACTAAAAAAGTACCTTTTGGTTTAATCAAGAGTGAATTGTTATGGTTCCTAAAAGGGGATACCAATATCCGCTATTTATTAGAAAATAACAATCATATCTGGGATGAATGGGCCTTTAAGCGTTGGGTTGAATCTGATGCTTATCAAGGACCAGATATGACGGACTTTGGTTTACGAGCTGACGCTGACCCAGAATTTAAAAAGATCTATCAAGAAGTGAAACAAGAATTTTGCCAACGCGTCTTAGAAGATGATGATTTCGCTAAAGAATTTGGTGAATTAGGGAATGTTTACGGTAAACAATGGCGTCATTGGAAGACACGTGAGGGTGATGCCATTGATCAAATTGCTAATATTATCGACCAATTGAAATATAACCCAGATTCACGTCGGATTATCCTTTCAGCTTGGAACCCAGAAGATGTGCCAGATATGGCTTTACCACCTTGTCATACAATGAGTCAATTCTACGTTCAAGATGGTAAGTTATCTTGCCAACTCTACCAACGTTCTGGCGATGCCTTTCTGGGTGTACCATTTAATATCGCCTCTTATGCTTTATTGACACATTTATTGGCACGTGAGGCAGGATTAGAGGTTGGTGACTATGTTCATACCTTTGGCGATGCGCATATTTACAACAACCATTTTGACCAAGTTAATGAACAATTAAGTCGTCAACCACTTGACCTACCAACTTTAGAAATTGGTGGCGAAGGTAAATCCATCTTTGATCTAGAAAAAGATGATATTAAAGTTAAAGGTTATAAAGCACATGATGCAATTAAGGCACCAGTAGCGGTATAATAATAGATAACAATCAAGACCTATTTCTGTCACAAGTTGATAAGGAGGAATTACTATGTTAATTGCAATCTGGGCACAAGATATCAACCATTTAATTGGAAAAGGTGGCAAACTACCTTGGCACTTACCAAACGACTTGAAGTTCTTTAAAGAACAAACAGTTGGTAAGACTGTTGTGATGGGGCGTAAGACATACGCAGGTTTGGATTATAAGCCGTTACCAAACCGTCACAATATTATTATTACCCGCCAAAAATCACCTTTTGAATCAGACTATGACCAAACGGATGTTGAATTAACCGATTCTATCGATAACATCTTGGCGCTAGCTGAAAAAGAAGATGTGATTATTATGGGTGGCCAGTCTATTTACCGCCTATTTTGGCCTTATATTTCTGAATTACGCGTGACAACAATTAACCATGAATTTGATGGGGATGTCCATTTTGACCCGAATCTAGATGACTTTGAAGCTTACGAGGTGATCGAAGGGGTGGTGGATGAGAAGAATGCCTACCCACACAAATTTGTATTCTACCGAAAAGAGGACGAGGACTAGAAGAAGGAGTAGGTTATTTGGCTAAACAAAATAACACTAAGACGAAGAGGCCATTAAATCCTTGGAAGTGGGCTTTTTGGTTATTACTATTGGCAATTTTGGTACCTGTAATTGCTTTATACCTGTATATACAAACAGCTGATCAAGAAACTGCCAGCGTGGGTGAACCAGCAACGACAGAAGAAGTGAGTGATGAAACGATCATAGCAGAAGCCAACCTGTCGACTGTTTCCTTCAACCGACTAGTATCAGCAGTGATCGGTGGGGATGATGTGCCTTATCAGTTAACGGTGGATGAACAAGTGTCATTTGCTGGTACGATAGACGCTTTGGGGACTAAAGTGGCTTATACCATGCAAGGGCAGCCGTCAGTCATGGAAGATGGGAATATCGCCATTGATGTGACCAATATTGAATTAGCGGGCTTACAATTGCCAACTTCAACAGTATTGGCTATCTTCCAATTGACCTTACCTACAGATTTACCGCTACAAGTGTTATCCGGTGAAGAGCAAATTATTATCCGATTGGACCAAGTGTCTCAAGACATGGATTTCGCTATCCGGGCCAGCGACATTGACTTAGCTAACGATGAAATCAACATCTTACTGGATGTGCCATTGAACTATATCGAGGAACAAATCGAGACACAGACGGAAGGTAACCAGTAATATAGTCAACAATAAGAAAGAGTGATGATTACGCAGTCCTTTTATCATTATGTACAAATATTTAGAAATGCCGATTTACTAGATAGTGACCAGCAGGCGCAGTTTGCTGAGCTGGTCTTTTTAGATGGCGATTTTCCGAAATCAGCTAGCGATTTTGAAACAATTAGCAATTATATTGAATTAAACCAGCGCTATTCTGACTACGTATCGACATTTGATGAAGTTTGGCAATCCTACGCCGATAAATACCAAGTGTAGGAGGAAATATTGGGTAAATATTTGAAACCAACATGTCTATCAGAAAGTAGTGAATCATATGTCAGAAAATGAAGATTTAAAAAACAAAGAAAATAATAAAAATAGCAATGAAGAATCAGATAAAATAGCAGTTACTGAGGAAGAAGTCCATTCAAGTGGTCGAGACGGACATGAGCTGGGTAATGACCAAAAACCTAAAAAACGCGGGGTTTCTTGGCTAGTATATATCCTGACCATCCTTATCGTTGGTGGGGGAACTTTTGTTGGGACATCTTACGTCTTAACTGGCCGTTTACCTGGTCAAAGTGTTATTACAGGGTCCTCAGGTACGGCTCTAACCACCAGTGAAATCCAAAAAATCCAAGCTGCCTTCTCTACAATTGTGGGAGACTACGTAGAAGATGTGGACCGGGATGCGGTTGTTGACGGGGCTATTTCTGGGATGACGCAAATCCTTGAAGACCCATATTCTCAGTATTTAACCGATCAATCAGCTCAACAATTAGATGAGACCATCGAAGGGTCATTTGAAGGTATCGGGGCTGAGATCATGGAAAAAGACGACTACATTCAAATTGTCAGCCCAATTAAAGGGTCCCCTGCTGAGGAAGCCGGCTTAATGGCTAATGATATCATCACAGCTGTAAACGGTGAATCCATCCAAGGTTATACCGCCACAGAAGCAGTCGCTTTAATCCGCGGTGAAGCAGGCAGTGATGTTGTTTTAAAGATTCAACGTGGTGAAGATACTTTTGACGTAACAGTCACTAGAGATACCGTTCCAATTCAAACCGTTTATTATGAAATGTTAGAAGGGCAAGATAACACTGGTTATGTTCAAATTACTAGTTTTTCGACTCCAACATACGACGAATTGGTTGCAGCTATTGAAGATTTAAGATCACAAGGAGCTGAGAAATTTGTCCTAGACGTTCGCAGTAACCCAGGTGGTTTATTAACTTCTGCCCTACAAATCGCCAATATGTTCCTAAATGATGGGGATACCATTATGCAAGTCCAAGAAAAAGATGCGGATCCTTACGTATATGAAGCATCAGACGCTGATTACGGCGACTTCCAAGTTGATGAAGATGTGGTCTTATTAGTAGACGAAGGGTCTGCTTCAGCTTCAGAAATCCTAGCTGCAGCTCTACAAGAATCTGCAGGTGTACCAGTAGTTGGTAGCCAAACATTTGGTAAGGGGACCGTGCAAAATGTCTTCTCCCTTGAATCTGATTCAGAACTGAAAATTACTATTGCCAAATGGTTAACACCAAATGGTACTTGGATCAATGAAACAGGGGTAACGCCGGATGTTGAAGCTAGCTTACCGGATTATGCATCTCTAACCTTAATTGATACGAGCCAAACTTACCAAGAGGGCGATGTTTCAGAAGCGATTCAAAATATTGAAGCGATTCTAGTGGCTTTAGGCTACCAAGATAGCCAAGTGGATGCTGTTTTTGCAGAGGATACAACTAGCGCTGTGCTAGCTTTCCAAGCGGACCAAGGACTCGCTGAAACAGGTGTGATTGATACGGAAACAGCAAGTGCCATGATTTCGGCTATCCAAGCATTAATCGCTTCTAATGACACCCAACTAGACAAAGCAGTAGAAGTTCTGGAATAATAAGGACAAAAGCGCTAAAATAGTAGGGTGCTATAGGTACAAATGACTATGCTAAAAGAATGGGTAATAGAACCCAGTGAAAAGGATTGACCTTATGAAAAAGTTTTTTGATGAAGTATTTTCAGTTGTGATTTCTGTTGTGATCGCGCTTGTTATCTTCTGGGTGGTTAAAACTTATTTTTTCTATCCCTTTAGAGTAGACGGCGATTCGATGGCTAACACAATGATAGATGGGGACCGGTTTGTCCTAAGTTTAACGGATGATATTGACCAGTCAGATATTGTCGTTTTCCCTGCACCAGATGGGTCTGGCGACGAGTATGTGAAACGGATTATTGGGGTTCCAGGTGACACGATTGAATACAAAGATGATGTTTTATATATCAACGACGAAGCAATCGATGAGCCTTATTTAGATTCTATTAAAGAAGACTACTTTGAACGATTCCCAGATGATTCTACTTTCACTAATGACTTCACGCTTGAAGAAATTACCGGTGAAACAACTGTCCCAGAAGGTATGTACTTCGTATTAGGAGACAACCGTGAAGTGTCTCATGACTCACGATACTTCGGCTTTATTGATGCTGATAGCGTGGAAGGAACTACCCACTTTAGATATTGGCCATTTTCCGACTTCGGTAGTGTACAATAAAGTAAATATAGAGTAAAAATAGATTTGAGATGTAAAAACAGTAGCAAATATGCATTAAAAAGTTGGCGCACTTAGCCAACTTTTTTACATGAAAGGAGCTTAACCATGGCACATATTCAATGGTATCCTGGCCATATGGCTAAGGCAAAAAAAGAGGTTCAAAGTCAACTGAGCGCTGTAGATATCGTCCTTGAAATTAGGGACGCTCGTATTCCAACAGCCAGCATGAACCCCATGTTAGATGAAATCATTAAAAATAAACGCCACATGATTGTTTTAAATAAACAAGATTTGGCCGACCCCCAACAAACCAAAGAGTGGGTCAAAGCTCTGAGCGGTGAAAACAAATTGGCCATTGCTTTGGATTCTAAAAAATTAGGGGACATGAAAATTTTCCGCCAAGCCCTAAAAGATTTCACCCAAGACATCCAAGACAAATGGCGCAACAAAGGTATTCTACACAAGTCGATCCGAGTAATGGTTATCGGGATTCCAAACGTTGGTAAATCAACCTTTATCAACCAGTTTACCAAGCAAAAGAAAGCCCAAGTAGGGAATAAACCAGGGGTTACTAAAGGCCAACAATGGATTAAAATAGATAAAGATTTTGAACTATTGGATACACCAGGTATTTTATGGCCGAAATTTGAAGACCAAGAAGTAGCTGACAAATTGGCCCTAACTGGTGGGATTAAAGACACCCATTTCTACAAGGATGATGTGGCTTTATTCGCCCTAGAATTCTTCCTACATCATTACCCGGATGCCATCAGCAACCACTACCCAATCAATGCCGAAGACGTCCATCCGCCTTATCCTGACCTACTGATGGCCTTAACCAAGCGTATGGGCATGTTAGAAGACTACGACCGCGCTTCAGACAAGATTATCCGTGACTATCGAGACGGTAAATTGGGCCGCATGACCCTAGACCGGATTGAAGAATACCAAATTTCAGAAAATATTGAGGTAAGTGATTAAATGACTGAGGAGAAAAAGACAGCCTTTGACCTCGCTGACTTAGGTAATTTAAAAATCGACCAAATTCAAGCCTACTTGGCCTCAAGTGAGGTTGATCCAGTCTACGTACAGGCCTTACGAGAAGATAGCCGCAAAGGGGTGCAAAACGCTTTATTACGCTATGACAAGGCCATAGTTAAGCAACAAGCCATCTTAGACCAGATTGAACAGCTGAAAACACGAGAAAACGAATTGCATCAACAAGGCTACCAATTGATAGCTGGGGTAGATGAAGTTGGACGTGGTCCTTTAGCTGGCCCGGTTGTGACAAGTGCCGTTATTTTGCCTAGTGACATGCCTCCTGTCTACTTTAATGATTCCAAACAGTTATCCCATGCAAAACGCCAAGCCTTGGTGGCGGACATTGAAAAATATGCCATTGCTAAGACAATCGGGATCCAAACAGCCCAAGAAATTGATCAAACCAACATCTTAATTGCCACAAAGCAAGCCATGATGTCTGCTTTAGATCAATTGAATCCGGCACCTGATTATGTCTTAATCGATGCTGTTCATTTGAATGACTACAAGAAGACGCCTCAAGAAGCTATTATCAAGGGCGACGCGACGGTTTATGCCATTGCAGCAGCCTCCATTTATGCTAAGGAATACCGGGATAAATTGATGGCAGAATACGCAGACTTATATCCAGGTTACGGCTTTGAAGCCAATGCTGGGTACGGGACTAAACAACACCTAGATGGCCTAGAAAAATACGGTCCAAGTCCTATTCACCGCAAGACTTTTGCGCCAGTGAAAAATTATGTATAAAAATCAATCAATCTAAATGGTCAAATTCAACCACCTCCTACGTATATACATGTAAAGGGGTGGTTTTTTGTTATTTGAAATTGAAAATCCGTATATGGATATGATGCTCAAAAATGAGGAAGATGTTTTAGCTATGACAGAATCTATGCTGGTTTATGCCTTTGAATCTGGTGTATTTACCTACCGGGAATTGGCCGATATGATTCAAGCCCAAGTGACTACACTTGAAGAATTAGACAGGCATATCCAAGGGCTTCAAGATACACAGAAATTAAAGGCCTGGGGTCGATTTAAGCAAAAGTATTCACTTGCTTATTTTAGAAAATTGTACAAAAGGTACCATATTCATCCGGTGACCATCCTTAGTACGCAAACATATCCAAAGGCCTTACTGCAAACCTACCAACCTAATTTAGTTTTATTTTGTCAGGGTGATTTAGCTATTTTTCAAAAACCTGCTATGGCTGTTGTAGGATCAAGAAAGATGTCTGTCTACGGTAAAGCAGCTATTGACCAGCTAATCCCTGAATTAAGTGAAGCCTTGGTCATTGTCTCTGGTTTAGCCAAAGGGGTGGATGCCTATACCCACCAAGCAGCCATGTCTGGGGGCGAAACCATTGCGGTTATCGGGACGGGCTTGCTGACTTCATACCCAAGTGACCACCACAAGTTGCAGGCAGAAATTGCCCATAATCATTTACTCGTTTCACCACTACCTAACCACGCTAAAATTCAACGCTGGCATTTCCCTTACCGAAATCTAGCTATTGCTGGACTCAGTCAAGCGACTATAGTTATTGAGGCGGCAGAAAAATCTGGTTCTTTAATTACGGCTAATTATGCATTACAAGAAAATAGACTAGTTTTTGCAGTGCCAGGACCTATTTCGAACCCTTTATCTGTAGGGACCAACCAATTAATTTACTACGGTGCAACACCGGCATTACAGGCTTCAGAAATCTTGCGCGACTTATTTTTCAATGTATAGAAAAACTTAATTTTTGCCTGTGAATTTTCCAACAAACAACTTTCTTCTATATATAATGTGCATATATTGCTTGCTTATTTTATCTTTAGGTTATATATTCATTTGTAGCTATTAATTTTCATATTTGACAAAAGCTATTCTTCTAGCATAATATGTAAAGCGATTTAGAAATGGATATCAGAAAGGAGCTTGTCGTTGGCATATAAATATTTAGTAATCGTAGAATCTCCGACGAAAGCCAAAACTATAGATAAGTACTTAGGCAGAAATTATAGAGTTGTAGCTAGCAAAGGTCATCTACGTGATTTACCAAAATCGCGTATGGGAATTGATCTTGAAAATGACTATGAACCGGACTACATCAACATCCGTGGTAAAGGGCCTTTAATCAAAGAGTTACGTAAAGATGCAAAGAAAGCTGAAAAAGTCTTTCTTGCGAGTGACCCGGACCGTGAAGGGGAAGCAATTGCTTTCCATTTAGCCCACATTTTAGGCTTAAACCCTGAAGACCCAATCCGTGTAACCTATAATGAGGTAACCAAAGAAGCTGTTAAAGAGGCGATCGCAAACCCACGTCCGATTAATATGGATCTAGTAGACGCCCAACAAGCACGTCGTGTGTTAGACCGTTTAGTAGGTTACAATTTATCCCCGATGTTGTGGAAGAAAGTGAAGAAAGGTTTATCCGCTGGTCGGGTACAATCCGTTGCTTTACATATGATTATCAATCGGGAAAATGAAATCCGCGCCTTCAAACCTGAAGAGTACTGGACAGTTGAAGGGTCATTTATTAAAGACCGTAAGACCTTTAAAGCTAACGCTTCAAAATTCAAGGGTAAAAAACTTGATTTGAAAAATGAATCGGATGTTAAAGCGTTCATGGCGGAAATTAAAACCCAAGACTTCACAGTTGAAAACGTAACGGAAAAAGAACGTAAGCGGAACCCGCAAAAATCTTTTACCACGTCATCAATGCAACAAGAAGCGGCGAAAAAATTAAACTTCCGGACTCGTAAAACTATGATGGTGGCCCAACAACTATATGAAGGAATCAAACTAGGTAGCGGAGCGCCAGTAGGTTTGATTACTTATATGCGTACCGATTCAACCCGTATCTCTGATTCAGCTAAAGCCGGTGCAAAAGCATATATTACCAATACTTATGGTAAGGAATACTTAGGTTACCAAGCAGCAAGCAAGAAAGCCCAAGGGTCTCAAGATGCCCATGAAGCGATTCGTCCTTCATCAGCTGACCGGACACCGGATGCTGTTAAAGATTACTTATCTCGTGATCAATTCCGCTTATATTCATTGATTTGGTCTCGTTTTATGGCCAGTCAAATGGCACCAGCCATCTATGACACTGTATCTGCTGATTTGGTACAAAACCAAGCGACTTTTAGAGCAAATGGTTCTAAAATTAAGTTTGAAGGTTACCAAAAAGTTTATACAGAAGCCAACAACAAAGATAATATCTTACCGGAATTAGTTAACGGTGAAACAGTGAAGTCTAAAGACTTAGAACCAAGTCAACACTTCACCCAACCACCAGCTCGCTATACTGAGGCTTCTTTAATCAAGAAACTAGAAGAAGATGGCGTTGGCCGTCCGTCAACATACTCACCAACCATCGAAACACTGATCAAGCGCTACTACGTAAAATTAGAAGCCAAACGATTTGAACCAACTGAACTAGGTGAAATTGTTGATAAGATGATTGCTGAATTCTTCCCAGAAATCGTGGATACGTCATTTACAGCTGATCTTGAAAAAGAATTAGATGAAATCGAAACGGACCAAAAAGAATGGGTTGAAGTTATCGATGCCTTCTTTAAACCATTCCATAAAGAGCTGGAAAAAGCTGAAGTGGAAATGGAAAAAATTGAAATCAAAGATGAACCAGCTGGCTTTAAATGTCCTATCGATGGCGGTGAAATGGTCATTAAAATGGGTCGTTTCGGGAAATTCTATGCCTGCGCCAACTTCCCAGACTGTCGCCACACCGAAGCTATTGTGAAAGAAATCGGTGTAACTTGTCCGAAATGTCATGAAGGTCAAGTAGTTGAACGTAAATCGAAGAAAAATCGTATCTTCTACGGTTGCTCTAGATACCCAGACTGTGACTTTACTGACTGGAACAAACCAGTCGCTCGTGCATGTCCAAAATGTGACCATTACTTGGTTGAAAAGAAAATCCGTGGTGGTAAACAAATCGTTTGTCCAAACGGTGACTATGAAGAAGACGTGCAAAAAGGTGAAGCAGTAGAAGCTTAAGACTTCTAAAAATAGTGACAAAATTTGAAAACATCCTTTTCATTGTGGTATATTTTAGCCACTACTAGAGAGGGTGTTTTTTAATGCCAACAGATGACTTTAAAGGCTTATTCAGCGACTATTTAGCCCATGAAAGACAGTATTCACCGGAAACCATCAAGGCCTATATGTCTGATTTAGAGAACTTTCAAGCCTTTATGAAGGATGCGGGTATAGACCAATTAGACCAAGTGGCTTACAGGGATATCCGGATCTATTTAGGTAATTTGCAGCGAGACGGTCTGTCAAGGAAATCTATTTCCCGCCACCTATCCAGTTTGCGTTCTGCGTACAATTTGCTGCTTGACCGTGAATTAGTCAGTGAAAATCCCTTTAATTATGTGAAAACTGCTAAAACAGGCCTTAAATTGCCTGATTTTTTCTATGAATCAGAAATTCAGTCATTATTTGATTCGGTTCAAGGAAACGATCCGATTGCCCTTAGAAACCGCGCCTTATTAGAATTCTTATATGGAACAGGAGCCCGGGTTTCTGAAGTAAGAGACTTAGCCATCAATCAAGTCGACCTAACAGCAGATATGGTCCTCTTACGCGGGAAAGGCAACAAAGACCGTTATGTACCAATCGGGTCATTTTGCCACGATGCCTTAGTAGATTACCTGGAAAATGGCAGAAGCCAACTCATGGCTAAGGGCCATTTTGATGATACAGAACACGCGTTCGTATTCGTCAACTACAAGGGCGAACAGTTGACTAGCCAAGGGATTGCTTACATTTTAGACCAAATTGTCAAAAAGTCAGCCACTACTTTGTCCATCCATCCCCATAAATTGCGGCATTCATTTGCCACTCATTTACTCAACAATGGGGCGGATATAAGAACTGTTCAAGAACTACTAGGCCATGCTTCCTTATCCACGACACAAATCTACACCCATTTATCAAAAGAAAAATTACGGGATAACTACCTACAGTTTCACCCCCATGCCAAACAGAAAAAAGAGCATCCCAAAGATTAGCTTGTTGAAGTGCTAATCTGGGATCGCTCTTTATTTTATTGATTTTGATTCATTTATTTTTTCTTGGCTTTGTTTAAACCAAAGGGCACTTTTGACTCTGTCCCTTGACGAATCCGTTTAATGTTATCTTTATGACGGACAACAACCAGGATTAAGACTAAAACAGCCGCAATTGTTAAGCCCAAGTCTTGGTAGAATAAGCTTAAAATCGTTGCAAAAATCACCGCAAAGATAGAAGAGAAGCTTACCATACTCGTGATGAATAAGGATACAAAGAATGATGCGATTGAAATCAAGGCAAATACCGGATGATAGGCTAAAACTACACCAAATGAGGTTGCCACTGCTTTACCACCATTAAATTTAAGGAATAGTGGGAATGAATGACCAACGATGGCCATACCACCAAATAGTAAAGGGTGTAAGCCAGGATTCAACCAGATCGCCAGTAAGACGGGGATAGCCCCTTTTACCATATCACAGATGAAAACAAGGACGCCTCCAATGGTACCAAAAGCTCGGAAGGCATTTGTCGTACCGATATTTCCTGAGCCGAATTGGCGAATATCTTTTTTATAGATGAGTTTGCCGACAACTAAACCAAAGGGAATAGACCCCAATAGGTAAGCGACGATTAGTAATAGAATCGTTAACATGATTTAATTCCTTTCAATAAATCTATAGACTCCCTATATTATATCATTAATTCAAAGGAATACAGTTATATGAGACAAATTTAAATATTGCAAACTTAATTAGCTAGTTATGAAAATCAAAAATTTTCCCAAGAATATTTTCTTTCTTTCGAATATTTTAGGCTATAATGGATGAGTTACCCGCAAATAAATGGGCCTATTGATATTGATTCTATTTGGCAAATCAGCGGTTTTAATATATGATGAAAAAGATTGAAAGTGGGGTAAACGATTTGGCCAAACCAACAAACCAAAATAATAAATCAACTTATGATGAAAGTTCGATCCAGGTATTAGAAGGCCTGGAAGCAGTTAGAAAACGTCCTGGTATGTATATCGGGTCAACAGATGCACGTGGTTTACACCATTTAGTGTATGAGATTGTCGATAACTCAATTGACGAGGCCTTGAGTGGATATGCTGACCATATTACAGTAACCATTGCTAAAGACGGTTCAGCAATTGTTACCGATAATGGGCGTGGGATGCCGATTGGTAAACATACTAGCGGTAAGCCGACTGTTGAGGTCATCTTAACGGTCCTTCATGCGGGTGGTAAATTCGGTGGTTCAGGTTATAAAACTTCAGGGGGTCTACACGGTGTAGGTTCATCTGTAGTAAATGCCTTGTCCAGCAAATTTATTGCCACAGTTCACCGGGACGGCAAGGAATACTACCAGGAATTTACCAATGGTGGTAAACCAGGCAAACCCAAAACAAAAGCCTTTAAAAGCAAAAACACCGGCACTAAAATCCAATTTTATCCGGATGCTGAAATTTTTGGCAATATTAAATTTGACCCGTCAACTATTCGGGAACACTTACGTGAATCAGCCTTTTTATTAAAAGACTTACGTATCGACTTTATTGATGAAATCAACGAGACTGAGGAAACCTTCCATTATGCAGAAGGGATCAAGGCTTTTGTCGATTACTTAAATGAAGACAAGGACGTTTTACATGATGTCGTCTTTTTCCAAGGGGTTGAAAACGGGATTGAAATCGAATTGGCCTTCCAATATAACGATGGTTATTCGGAAACAGTCTTATCATTCGTCAATAACGTAAGAACTGCAGACGGCGGGACCCATGAATCGGGGATGCGTACAGGTTTAACCAAGTCTTTCAATGAATACGCCCGTAAGGTGGACTTGTTGAAGACTAAAGAAAAGAATCTTGAAGGGTCTGACGTACGAGAAGGGTATACAGCTGTCTTATCGCTACGGGTTCCTGAAGAAATCTTGCAGTTTGAAGGGCAAACCAAGTCTAAACTAGGGACACCACAAGCTCGTTCAGCTTCTGATAAAATCGTATCTGAAAACTTAGCGGTTTACCTAATTGAAAACGGGGAAGCAGCACAAATGCTGGTCCGTAAAGCTTTAAAAGCACGTGAAGCGAGAGATGCTGCCCGTAAAGCACGTGAAGCGTCACGTGGTGCTAAGGGCAAACGTAAGGAAGTTCTATTATCTGGTAAATTAACCCCTGCACAGGGCCGTAACGCCAAAAAGAATGAACTTTTCCTAGTGGAGGGGGATTCTGCCGGTGGTTCTGCTAAACAAGGGCGGGACCGTAAATTCCAGGCTATCTTGCCATTACGTGGTAAGGTATTAAACACTGAAAAAGCCAGCATTCAAGATATTCTAAAAAATGAAGAGTTGAACACCATCATCTATACCATTGGTGCAGGTGTAGGGGCTGAATTTGAGGTTGAGGATGCCAACTACGATAAAGTCATCATCATGACCGATGCCGATACCGATGGGGCCCATATCCAGGTGCTACTGCTGACCTTCTTTTTCCGCTATATGAAACCTTTAGTAGAGGCGGGTAAAGTCTATCTTGCTATGCCACCATTGTATAAGGTGTCTAAGGGTAAGGGGAAAAATGAGGTCATTGAATATGCTTGGACGGATGACGAGTTAAAAACTGTGACTGATAAAGTCGGCAAAGGCTATATCTTGCAACGTTACAAAGGTTTGGGTGAGATGAATGCGGACCAATTATGGGAAACAACTATGGATCCTGAAACACGTACACTTGTCCGGGTAACAATTGACGATTTATCCCTAGCTGAAAAAAGGGTATCTGTTTTAATGGGGAACAAGGTTGAACCTAGACGGAAATGGATTGAAGACAATGTGGCCTTCACCATGGACGAAGATGATACCCTGCTTGAAAATGCCTCAGATACTGATGCTGGCGATAAGGAAGAAGTTGTCGAAATTTTAGAAAACCAAAATCAAACCAGTGTCACTGCTAACGAAGCTGCGGATGACGTAACTGGTGGGCAAATTAATTTATTTGATGAAGATGGTGATTATTAATGGTTGAAATTCAAAAATTAACATTAGAAGAGGTAATGGGTGACCGTTTCGGACGCTATTCTAAATACATCATCCAAGACCGGGCGCTACCTGATATTCGCGATGGATTAAAACCAGTACAACGCCGGATTTTGTTCGCAATGTTTCAAGAGGGGAATACCTCTTCTTCAAACTTCCGTAAATCGGCCAAAACAGTCGGTAATGTAATTGGTAACTACCACCCCCACGGTGATTCATCAGTTTATGAAGCCATGGTCCGGATGTCTCAAGACTGGAAGAACCGTGAAGTTTTAGTAGAGATGCACGGGAATAACGGGTCTATGGACGGTGACTCTGCAGCTGCCATGCGGTATACAGAAGCCCGTTTATCGAAGATTGCCGATGAATTATTGCGTGATCTTGATAAAGACACGGTTGAAATGATCCTAAACTTTGATGACACGGCTGAAGAACCAACTGTTTTACCAGCAGGTTTCCCAAACCTATTGGTTAATGGGGCAACTGGTATTTCAGCGGGTTACGCGACTGAAATTCCGCCGCATAATCTAGGTGAAATTATTGATGCAACAACTTATCTAATCGACCATCCAAATGCCACAGTCAATAAGTTGATGGACTTTGTTCCTGGACCAGATTTCCCAACGGGGGCTATTATCCAAGGGCGAGAAGAGTTGAAGAAAGCTTATACTACTGGACGCGGGAAAGTCGTTGTTCGGTCTAAGCATCATATTGAAACAGACCGTGGTGGTAAAGAGAAAATCGTGATCACGGAAATTCCATATGAAGTGAATAAGGCTAACCTTGTGCGCCGGATGGATGAGTTACGGTTGAACCGGTCAATTGACGGGATTCAAGAAGTCCGCGATGAAACGGACCGTAACGGCCTACAAATCGTGATTGAATTGAAAAAGGATGCAAGTTCTGATGCTATCCTAAACTACTTCTACAAAAATTCTGATTTGCAAATTAACTATAACTTCAACATGGTGGCCATTAATGACCAACGTCCTGAATTAGTTGGGATTAGAGAAGCTTTAAACGCTTATATCGGCCACCGTTATGAAATTATTCGTCGTCGGACAACCTTTGATTTAAATAAGGCCCAACGTCGCTTACATATCGTAGATGGATTGGTCAAAGCCATGTCTATTCTAGACCAGGTGATTGCGACTATTAGAAATTCTAAAAACAAATCAGATTCTAAATACAATTTGATTGAAGCTTTTGATTTTTCGGAAGCCCAAGCAGAAGCCATCGTAAGCCTACAACTGTACCGTTTAACCAATACAGACGTTACTGCCTTAGAAAATGAACGCCTACAATTAAACGAGGATATTGCTTCATACCAAGCAGTCTTATCTGACGACAAAGTGCTATACGGTCGGATGAAGTCTGAACTCAAAGCGATTAAGAAAGCCTACGCTTCTGAACGTCGTACTGAGATTCAAGACGAAATCCAAGAAGTCATCGTGAAGAAACAATTATTAATTTCTGAAGAAGACGTTATCGTTGTAGTTACCCGCGGTGGTTATATCAAACGGTCTAGTCTGCGGTCATTTAAAGCTTCTGGTATTGAAGAAGTCGGTTTACGCGACGGAGACCATGTACAATTCCTTGAAAAAATGTCTACTTTGGATCAGTTAGTATTCATAACCAATAAAGGGAACTACATCTTCCAACCAGTTTATGAATTACAAGACATCCGTTGGAAAGACTTAGGGGAGCATGTTTCGCAAAGAATTGCCTTTGCTAGTGACGAATCAATTATCGGTGTCTTTAAATACGATGAAAATAGCAAAGATAACCTCTTGCTTGCATCAGCTGCGGGTATGATTAAACAAACGGCATTGTCAGAATTCAAAGAATTCCGCGGTTATAAAAACAAATCGTCATTAGCTATGAATTTATCTTCTGACACTGATCAAGTAATTGGTGTTTACCGCATTGACGGCGCAACTGACCAAAGCCAAGCCCAAGTCATCTTAGTGACGCATTTTGGTTTTACCTTAAGATACAGCATTGATGAAATTTCGATTATTGGTGCGCGTGCTAAAGGGGTTAAATCTATTAACCTGAAACAAGATGATTATGTGGTTGGATTGTCATACGCAGCCGTTCCAGATGATAACTTGCAATTGATGATGGTGACCCAACGAGGGCATATGAAACGCTTGAAATGGGCTGAAATTAACGTTCTTGGGCGAGCTAAACGTGGTTTAGTGGCCTTAAAAGAATTGAAAACAAACCCACATCGTTTTGTTGCTGCCTTTGAAGTCATTGACACTAAACAGGTATTTGAAGTGCTTACAAGCCAATCTCATCGTGAAAACTTTAGAACAGGTGACGTGGCAATTGCCAACCGTTACTCAAACGGGTCAATGCTTGTAGACGAGAAAGATCATGGTCAAATTAGCTTAGTAACGCCGTTAATTGACTTCACGTCTTTTAATCCTGAAAAATAAATTTTCAATTAAGAATCCGAACGTCTGCCAAATTTTTATTGTTTTGGTAGGCGTTTTGTTATAGGCTAAGTTTAGAGAAAAACGATAATTACTTATCTTAGTATTGATAACTAGATATTAACAGCATTCTTCGCTATAATTAAAGAGATGAACATTTATTCGCGGATTTAAATCAAGAAAATGAATGAATGATAAAGGAGAGTTTTATGGAAGAAGTAGTCATTGTTGCAGCGAAACGTTCTGCAATCGGAAAATTTGGTGGCCAATTTAAAAGCATTTCAGCAGTTGATTTAGGGGTAGAAGTATTAAAAGAAACACTCGCTTCAATTGATTTAGACCCAAAAAAAGTTGAACAAGTGATCTTGGGGAATGTATTAAGTGCTGGACTTGGCCAAAACGTTGCGCGCCAAGTCGCCCTAAAATCAGGTTTGTCTAACGAATCTACTGCCGTAACCATTAACCAAGTTTGTGGTTCAGGATTGCGTACTGTCATGATGGGCGCACAAGCTATCATGCTTGGCGACGCTGATATTGTGGTCGCAGGTGGTACGGAAAATATGACTCGTGCACCATATGTGGTTGATTCCGCTCGTTGGGGTCAGCGTATGGGCAATGGTCAAATGATTGACACTATGCAACACGATGGTCTAACTGATGCCTTCTCAAACGATGCGATGGGGATTACAGCAGAAAATATTGCGGACCAATACGGGATTTCCCGTGAAGCCCAAGATGAATTTGCAGCCGCTAGCCAAATCAAGGCTGTAGCAGCGAAAGAGGCTGATCGTTTTGCAGAAGAAATTGTCCCAGTGACCATCCCACAAAAAAATGGGGTGCAAGTAGTGACTGAAGATGAAGGGCCACGTTCGGGTATTACACCAAAACGTTTGGGTAAATTGCAACCAGCCTTTAAAGAAGATGGGACAGTTACAGCAGGTAACTCATCAGGTATCAATGATGGGGCAGCAATGCTTGTCTTAATGTCTAAGCGTAAGGCCGATGAACTAGGACTTAAACCCATGGTATCCATTGCATCATACGCAACGGGTGGGGTAGATCCTTCAATTATGGGGACAGGTCCAATCCCAACAACGATCAAGGCCTTAGAAATGGCCAATATTACAGCAGGAGACCTAGATTTAATTGAGGCAAATGAAGCGTTTGCATCCCAAGCTTTATGTGTAACCACAAGCTTAGAATTGCCAGCTGACAAAGTTAACGTGAATGGTGGGGCAATTGCCCTTGGTCATCCAATCGGTGCTTCAGGCGCCCGTATTTTGGTTACCTTGATCCATGAAATGCTAAAACGTCAGTCAGTTTATGGTTTAGCGACCCTATGTGTGGGCGGCGGACAAGGGGTATCCGTCATAGTAAAACAGGCAGTTTAACAAGTAGGGTGCACTTGCGCTTTTTTCAATATTTAAAGTCCTGCACAAGCAAATGATTTGGTCTCAAATGGGTTCATGGTAAACTAAGATTATAACTTAGAATTTGAAGGGAGCTATTCGATGACAATACCAACTTATACAGCGCATGATGGGACCAAAGTCCCACAAATCGGTTTTGGTACATACAAACTTAAAGGATATGATGGGGTAGAATCTATCCAGTCAGCCATAGAAGCAGGTTACCGTTACCTAGATTCAGCCTACAACTATGAAAATGAAGCAACAGTAGGTGAAGCTATTCGTCGATCTGGAATTCCAAGAGACGAGATTCAAGTGGCTTCAAAATTACCTGGTCGTTACCACAAATACGATGATGCCTTAGTGACTATTCAAGAATCATTAATGCGAGCAAACTTAGACTACTATGATTTTTACTTGATTCACTGGCCAAATCCAAAAGAAGACCACTATGTTGAAGCTTGGCAAGCACTGATTGAAGCCCAAAGACGTGGCTACATCAAAAATCTAGGTGTCAGCAACTTCTTACCAGAACATATTGACCGCATTGAGCGTGAAACTGGCGTCTTACCAGTGGTAAACCAAGTAGAAATGCACCCTTACTTCCAACAAAAAACGCAACGCGCTTACCATGAGGAGAAGGGCATAATTACTCAATCTTGGTCACCTTTTGTTCGCGCAAATGAAAAAATTGATAAATCAGTTTTAGAGAATGAAGACATCGAAGCAGTAGGTGCTAAATATGGTAAGTCTGCTGGTCAAACAATTTTACGTTGGCAAGCGCAATTAGGGGCTATGCCAATCCCTAAATCAAGCAAGAAAGCGCGTCAAATTGAAAACTTAGACTTCTTTGACTTCAAACTGGATGAAGAAGACTTGGCCGTATTTGACCGTTTAGATAAGCCAGATGGCCGCGCAGCCAACCAAGATCCAGCGGTGTACCAAGAATTTTAGGCAAATATATCTTGAAATAAAGTTAAAAATCAACTTAAAAGGAATCTTTCGGATTTTTCGAAAAGTTCCTTTTTTCGATTTAATCTATGTTAAAATGTGAATATCATTGAATTTAAAAAGGAGCAATAAACGTGAATAAAATTTTAGTTTTTGGACACCAAAATCCAGATACAGATGCCATTACATCTGCTATCTCATATGCCTACTTATTAAACCAACAAGGACTTGAAGCGGAAGCAGTGGCCTTAGGACAAGTTAACGAAGAAACTGCTTATGCCTTGAATGAATTTGGTCAAGAGGCACCACGTGTAATTGAATCTATTGGAACGCAAACAGATACAGTTGCTTTAGTAGACCACAACGAGTCGCAACAATCAGTCGCTGACTTAGCAGAAGTTGAAGTGCATTCGGTTGTTGACCACCACAAAATCGGTGATTTCACAAGTGCCGCACCATTAACTTTCATTGCAAAACCATACGGTTGTTCTCAAACAATTATTTTCGAATTGTTCCAAGAAAAAGGCATCGAAATCCCTAAAGAAATCGCTGGTTTAATGCTATCAGCTATCATCTCTGATACTTTATTATTCAAATCACCAACAACAACTGAAAAAGATCAAGAAGTTGGTTTAGCTTTAGCAGAGATCGCTGGCGTAGATGTTGAAGCTTACGGTTTAGCTTTATTGAAATCAGGTACAAACGTAGACGCTAAATCTGCAAGTGAAATTGCTGATGGCGACGCTAAATCATTTGAAATGGACGGCAAACCAGTACGTATTGGTCAAATCAATGTCGTAGATGTTGACGATGTCTTGAAACGTAAAGACGAAGTGATTGCAGCAATGAAAGACTTAGTAGCTGAAAACGAATATACCGCATTCTTATTAGTGGTAACAAACATTTTAACAAGTGATTCAGAAGGTCTGTTAGTGGGTTCTGAAGACTTTATGCAACATGCTGAACAAGCCTTTGGCGGTCAAGTGAATGACAACCAAATTGCTTTACCAGGCGTTGTATCACGTAAAAAACAAGTTGTACCACCATTAGAAGCAACATTTTAAGTAAGATTTTTTTAGGTAAAATCGCGAAGTGCCTTCCAAACAAGTTGTTTAGGGGGCATTTTGTGCATTTTTACTATAACTTTTATTGCAAGTTTTAGGAGGATATATGGATATTGTCGTTGTAGGAGGGGGAAAACTCGGAGAGGACATCCTTCATGGGTTAATTAAAGAAGGTCACAACCTGACCTTAATTGATAACGATTCGCGGGTCATTGATGATTTAATTGATGAGGTAGATATCAAGGGGGTAGTGGGTAACGGTGTTGACGTTGAAGTGCACCGTGAAGCCAATGTTCAAAACGCCCAAGTCTTTATTGCGGCTTCTCCTCATGATGAGGTCAATATTATTTCTGCCATGATTGCCAAAACTTTGGGGGCAGAGTTTTTAATTGTCCGCGTGCGTAACCAGGCCTTTACAGCGCAACAAGGTTTTATCCAATCTAATCTTGGCATTGATTACCTGATTAACCAGGATAGGGTTGCAGCTAAAGACATTATTCAAGTCATCGATTACCCGTCAGCCACCTTTGTGGAGCCATTTTACCATAACCGTATGCACCTTATTAAAGTGCGGATTATGGAGAAGTCATGGATCGTCAACCAGTATATTCGAGACATTCGTCGTAATATTCCAGAAGTGATTGTGGTGGCAGTTGAACGTAACGGGGAGACCCTTATTCCAGACGGAAATTCAATCTTGTTATCAGGGGACTTTGTGGAGATTTTCGCCAAACGTGAAGCTTTACAGGACTTTTTCGTTGCTGCTGGCCATAAGAAAGTAAAACGATATAGATCCGCCTTAATCGTTGGGGGAAGCCGGATTAACCACTATCTGATTCCACTCCTACATGCTAGGGGGATTCATACCCGTTTGATCGAGCTAGATAAGAACCGGGCTTCTGAATTGGCCAACCAATTTACTAATACAGAAGTCATCTATGATGATGGAACTGACCAATATGTCTTAAATGAACAACGAGTAGAAAATTTTGACCTCTTGCTGACTTTAACCAACTCAGACGAAGAGAACTTGATGGTGTCTTTATACGGGAAAAATGCCGGCGTTCGCAAAACCATTACCAAGGTGAACCGACCAGGCTTAATCCGCTTGATTGATGATAGTAAACTAGACGTGATTTTATCTCCTAGAAAGGCTATTGTAGACGCGGTAACCCGTCATGTTAGCTCAATTGCCTCTAGTCAAACCGACAAATTACAAAACTATGCCCGTTTATCAGACAATAAAACAGCCGTCCTAGAATTTGTCTTGAGCCCAGATTGTAAAATTCTTGCCACACCGATCAAAGATATGACTTTTAGACCAGGTTTGATGATTGGTTTAATCGTCCGCAACAAGGAAATGATCATTCCAAGTGGGGACGACGCCTTTATTCCTGGTGACCATGTCCTAGTTATTGATACCGAAGATCAAATTCGGAACTTTAATGACATCGTGGTGAAGAAGAATAGGAGAGATGGCGAATGAATTGGTCCTACATCCAATATTTAATTGGCCGGCTACTCATGGTCTTGTCGCTACTGATGCTGCCATCATTATTAGTAGCCGTTATCTACCAAAACGAAGTCAAGGTTATTTTAGCCTTTGTCGTCTCCATGATAATTACCTTTATTGCCGGTAAAGTCATGTCCTTTAGACAACCAGAGAAAGACGTATTCTTTGCCCGAGAAGGTTTCGTCTTAGTCTCCTTATCCTGGTTTTTGATTTCCATTTTTGGGGCCTTACCATTCTATTTGTCAGGCGCTGTCAATTCCTACGTCGACGCCTTATTTGAAGCGGTATCCGGTTTTACTACCACTGGGGCCAGCGTCCTAGTCGACACACTTGATGTATTGCCCGAATCCTTGATGTTCTGGCGGTCCTTTACCTTACTGGTAGGGGGTATGGGGATGTTGATTTTCCTCCTTTATGTCGTCCCAAATATGGGGGCAAAAGGAGTATATGTCATGCGAGCGGAGTTACCAGGACCATCGACAGGTAAGCTTGAATCTAGGGTCTCTTCATCGATCTATATCTTGTACTTTATTTATCTATTTCTAACAGTCGTATTCGCGGTCTTACTTTGGGTCGCCGGTGTACCATGGTTTGAATCTATGCTACTCTCTATGGGAACGGCCGGGACAGGGGGCTTTAATATCTACCCCGCCTCCATCGCCCATTACAATTCAAGGGTGGTTGAGACGATTTTGATGATCGCCATGTTTACATTTGGTTTAAATTTCAACTTCTTCTACCTTGCTTACGAAAGACGCTGGAGGGAAATCTTTAAAGACGAAGAGTTGAAATGGTATATCTATATCATTTTAGGGGCCTTAGCCATTATTTCTTTGGCCTTAATCCCTTATTACGACAACTTCTTCCGTATGATACACGATGTGCTCTTTAATATCGTGTCCATCATGTCAACTACTGCTTATACCACAGTAGATATCTTGGAATGGCCGATAGCTGCCCATACCACCATTCTATTGTTGATGTTTGTCGGCGCTATGTCAGGGTCTACAGCGTCCGGTCTAAAAGTTATCCGGATAGGAATTTATTTGCGGTCTATTAAACATGAAATCCAGCATTTACTTGCACCAAATAGGGTGATTCCTATGACCTATAACGGCAAACGTATTGAGAAAAATGTCCACTACGGGATTGTTTACTATCTTATGACCTATCTAGCCGTATTCGTTTTAATCCTAGTAGTTCTGTCATTTGATGCACAGAACTTTTCATCCGCATTCTCAGCGACCATCGCCACTATTTCAAATATCGGTGGGTCCCTTGATTTACTAGGGCCGTCACAAGATTATGGGTCCCTGTCTAATTTTTCAAAAGTCGTCATGTCAGTAGGGATGATTATCGGCCGTCTAGAAATTTATCCAGTGATCATTTTATTATCCAGATCAACTTGGCGAAAAGTCTAACGACCACTTGTATATACAATTTTGTTTTAACCTGATTGAAAAAAGGGGATTGCACTATGTAAGCACATCCCTTTTTTCATAGGTTTATCAACACTTTTGGTATTTGGCGCCAATATTTTGCAATGCACATTTGTATTTTTATTGACCAATTTCTAGTATTTTTTATTTACGTAGCGTATACTCACTTTGTAATGGAAGCGCTTATTTAGCAATTTTTTATTAAGTAGGAGGAATTATAATGAGTGAACAAGAAAAATATATCATGGCGATCGACCAAGGAACAACTTCATCGCGGGCAGTGATATACAACCATAAAGCTGAACCTATTGCTTCTAGTCAGAAGGAGTTTGAGCAAATTTTCCCTAAATCTGGTTGGGTAGAACACAATGCGATTGAAATTTGGAACTCAGTACAGGCAGTAATCGCTGGTGCATTTATTGATGGTGGTTTACGCCCTGACCAAATCGCTGGTATTGGGATTACCAACCAACGTGAAACTACAGTTGTTTGGGAAAAAGATACTGGTAGACCAATTTATAACGCAATTGTTTGGCAGTCACGTCAATCTGCTTCAATCAGTGATAACTTGATTGACCAAGGTTTAAAAGAAAAAATACAGCAACATACTGGTTTAGTAGTTGATGCTTATTTCTCTGCTACTAAGATTCGCTGGATTTTAGACCACGTTGAAGGTGCCCAAGAGCGTGCTGAAAAAGGTGAATTGCTATTTGGTACGATCGATACTTGGTTGCTTTGGAAATTAACTAATGGAGAAGTTCATGCTACTGACTACTCAAATGCTTCTCGTACAATGTTGATGAACATTGAGAAACTTGAGTGGGACGATGAAATGTTAGCCACGTTAAATATTCCAAAAGCCATTATGCCAGAAATTCGCTCAAACTCAGAGGTTTACGGTCATACTGTTGGCTTCCACTTCTATGGCTACGAAGTACCAATTTCTGGTATGGTAGGGGACCAACAAGGTGCTTTATTCGGTCAATTAGCTACAGAAGAAGGTACTGTAAAATCAACTTACGGTACTGGTGCCTTTATCGTAATGAATGCTGGAAGTGAGTTAAAATTATCTGAAAATAACCTATTAACGACAGTTGGTTTCGTGATTGGTGACAAGGTTACTTACGCCTTAGAAGGGTCTGTATTCGTTGCTGGTTCAGCTATCCAATGGATTCGAGATGGTTTAGAATTAATTGAAAACGCTGCTGAAACTGAAGCTTTAGCTAACCAATCAATAAATGAAGATGAAGTTTACTTAGTACCAGCCTTTACTGGTTTAGGTGCGCCATACTGGGACTCTGACGCTCGTGGTGCAGCATTTGGTATCACACGCGGGACAACAAAAGCTGACTTCGCCAAAGCAACTTTACAATCAATTGCATACCAAGTTCGCGACATTACTGATACAATGAATAAGGATACTGGTATCGATATTCCATTACTAAAAGTTGATGGTGGCGCAGCAATGAATGGTTACTTGATGCAGTTCCAATCAGACATTACTGGTATTGAGATTGCTCGTGCTGCTAATCTTGAGACAACAGCCTTAGGTGCTGCTTATCTAGCTGGTTTAGCTGTTGGTTACTGGAAAGACATTGATGAATTGAAATCATTTACCCAACCAGGACAAACTTTCGAACCTAAGATGAATGACTCACATAAAGAAGACCTATATGCGGGTTGGACTAACGCAGTCCGTGCAACACGTGCTTACTCACAATACTTTAAAGAAGAAGCAAACGACTAATACATAGGAGGTATAGTTTAAATGCCTAAATTATCATTTAAGTATAGAAAAGAAACAGTCGAACAATTAAAAGAAAACCAATATGATTTATTCATTATTGGAGGCGGTATCACAGGTGCAGGTGTAGCGATTCAAGCAGCTGCATCTGGCCTAAAAACGGCCTTAGTGGATATGCAAGACTTCTCTGAAGGGACTTCAAGCCGTTCAACTAAATTAGTACACGGTGGTATCCGTTACTTGAAAAACTTCGACCTAGAAGTGGTTTCAGATACAGTAACTGAGCGTGCAACTGTTCATAATATTGCACCACATATCCCACAACCAGATCCAATGTTAATGCCTTTATATGACGAACCAAAAGTAACTTTCAATCCATTACGCTTGCAAATCGCTATGGATATCTATGACTCACTAGCTGGTGTAAAAGATTCTCAATACGCCAACGAAATGTTGTCTAAAGATGAAGTTTTAAGTCGTCAACCAGGCTTAATGGCTGAAGGTTTAATCGGTGGTGGTAAATACCTAGATTTCAACAACAATGACTCACGCTTAGTTATTGAAAATATCAAACAAGCAAACGATGATGGTGCAGATTTATTAAGCCACGCAAAAGTTGTTGGTTTCGAATATGAAAATAACAAAATTGTGGCTGTTAAAGTTGAAGATTTACTTTCAGGAGAAACATTTACTGTTAAATCTCATGTAGTAATTAATACAACTGGTCCTTGGTCAGATACAATTCGCCAATTAGACGGTGCTGATGAGAAGCCTGCACAGATGCGTCCAACCAAAGGTGTGCATTTCGTCGTAGATAAATCAAAATTAACAGTGTCGCAACCAATTTACTTTGACACAGGCGAACAAGATGGCCGTATGGTCTTTGTTTTACCTCGTGAAAATAAAACTTACTTCGGTACTACTGATACGGACTACTCTGGTGACTTTGAACACCCAACAGTGACTCAAGAAGACGTTGATTACCTATTACGTGTTGTCAACCACCGCTTCCCGAATGCCAACTTGTCTATCAATGATATCGAAACTTCATGGGCAGGTTTACGACCTTTAATTGATTCAAATAACGCCTCTGACTACAATGGTGGTGACGCAGGTCGACTATCAGAACGTACATTTGATGAATTAGTGTCTTTATTCGATGGCTACAGCAAAGATAAAGTTGAACGTAGCGTGGTTGAAGATAAGTTACAAGATTTAGGCTCTAATACTTCTGAACGTGGCGATGGTGGCCCATCAAGCGTATCTCGTGGTTCAGACTTATCTGTTTCTGATTCAGGTTTATTTACCCTAGCTGGTGGTAAACTTACTGACTACCGGAAAATGGCTAAAGGTGCAATGGAAAGAATTATCCCTACTGTTATTGACATTACGGGTAAAACTTACGAATTAGTACAATCATCAACTTACCCTGTATCTGGTGGCCAGTTCGATCCTAATAGCTATGAAACGGCTATGGAAAAATTTGCAAATGTAGGTGTAGCTCGTGGTTTAACTTATGGACAATCACTTAAATTAGCTAAATTGTATGGTTCAAATATGAACCGTGTGATTTCATACCTACCAGTAGCCAAAGAATATGCAGCTAAATATGACTATCCAGTTGATATTGCTGTTAGCTTAATTTATGCCTTAGAGGAAGAAGGGGTATACACACCATTAGACTTCTTCGCTCGTCGTACAACCTTCATGCTGTTCCAACATGACAAGATGCTTGCAGTTAAAGATGCGGTTAGCCATACGATTGTCGATTACTTTGGTTTAGATCAAGCCACTGAGGATCAACAGAAAACAGCACTAGATGAAGAAATTGCTAAGGCTGAATTACAGTACTTAAAATAATTTATATTTTAGTATAAATATTCTATAAATAATATGTTATTATTATTTATAAAAACACAGGAGGATTTAATATGGATGGATTTATTGGTGAATTAATTGGTACTTTTTTACTGGTCTTATTAGGGTGTGGGGTTAATGCTGGTGTAAACTTAGACAAATCGAATTCCAAAGAAAGCGGTTGGATTGTTATTACCATGGGTTGGGCTTTAGCTGTAACTATTGGTGTATACGCTTCTGGTTTCTTGTCAGACGCCCACTTAAACCCAGCGGTTACTATTGCTTTCGCTGTAAACGGTTCATTTGCTTGGGCTGAAGTGATCCCTTATATTGCTGGTCAAATGATTGGGGCAATTCTAGGTGCTACGACAGTTTGGTTAGCTTACCACGAGCAATTTGAAGCAACTAACGAAGAAGGTTCAATCTTAGGTACTTTCGCAACTGGTCCGCAAGTTGAAAGTCCTGTATGGAACCTAATGACTGAAATCATTGGTACCGCTGTTTTGGTTATTGGTGTTATGGCCTTAGGTGCAAACCAAATTTCAGATGGTTTAAACCCAATGATCGTTGGTATCATAGTAGGGGCGGTAGGACTTTCATTAGGTGGTCCTACAGGATACGCCATCAACCCGGCTCGTGACTTAGGTCCTCGTATTGCCCATGCCTTCCTACCAATTTCAGGTAAGGGTGGTTCTAACTGGGGCTACGCTTGGGTTCCAATTGTAGGTCCTATCATTGGTGCAATCATTGCAGCCTTAGTATATAACTTGGTATTATAATAAAATTTCAAGTATAGAAAAAATCCAGAACAAACGTTCTGGATTTTTTTGGTTATTTTTACATTTTAAACAAGAGGGCGAATGTCTTTTTCCAGGTAGACAACGTCTAGCCATTGGTCGAATTTGTAACCCATGTTCTTACAGACACCGAATTGTTCAAAGCCATGTTTTTTATGGAATTTCAACGATGATTCGTTGGTTCCTGTGACCTGTGACACGAGTTTGTAGATATCAGGGTAATTGTCGATGATTTCTTGCTCTAGCGCTTGATATAAGCGGCTACCAATGCCTTTAGCCTTAACGTGGGCATCTAGATAGATAGAAATCTCTTTAGAAGGCCGATAGCCTTCATAGGCACCAGCGTCAGAGGTATAAGCAAAACCGATAACATCGCCGTTATAATCAGCCACTAGAAAGGGATTGATTCCAATACGTTCAGTAATTTGTTCTTCCTTTAAGGAAACGTCAGTTAAGGCGATTCTAAAAGAAATGGTAGTATTTTGAATGTAATAATTGTAGATAGCCGTTAACTGAGCTGCATCAGCAAGTTCAGCAGGACGGATGGTCACTTGGTCATTTTCTATAGTATCTATGGTCGTTTCAGTATAAGATAATGGGTCTGTCATAAAAAATCTTCCTAACTTTTTAGTTTAATACCATCATATCACTAGAGATTAATTGAGGCTAATACAAAATATTGTCGACGAATGATAGGTGGAGGACATCATAGTTTGGACATAGAAATTGAATATTTAAAACACTTATCGCTTTAAATAATATATGTTATGTAAACTAATAGACATAGACAGATATCCATAAAGATACTCATGACTATACAGACGGTTTCTAATGCATTTTGGCTTAGTTTATATGGATTAATGCTCATAGACTGTTTTAGATTTATCATAAGCTATCTTACAAAGTATGATTTTATTGTTTTGCTATTCACTTCAATTACTATACTTTATAGCGCTAACTTTCTACAATTAATTGATTCATCGACTTATTATTATAAATATCAGCAAATCCAGTCAGCTTCTTCATTTATTTCATGCTATCAATCTATGATTTAGAACGTATGTTTGGTATAATTATTTTTAGTATTTGAAGGAGTTTTATATATGGACAATTACTTTGATAAGGAATCTTTCTACGAACTATACGCCGACTATCTATCACAGAAGCAATCCAGCACTAAGGAAAGCTATTTGAAGAACATCAAACCATTCTTTATTTATCTGGAAAAACAAGCTATTATACATCCAACTTATCATGACATTGAACGCTATTTTGACGATTTAATCAATCATCCAAGTAAGACCTACATCTTAATCAATGATATAGATTATGATGAGGTCTCTGAGGAGCAACGTCGTGCACTGGACCAGTTTCGCTACAAAGATCGGACCATTAAGTCATACCGCAATATGCTCAACCAGTTCTTTAAATGGTTAGAACGGGAAAATCTATATGAAAATATCGTTGCTAAAGCCAATAATAATATCCCTGTACCACATGGTCACGCTAAGGATGCACTGGATGTTGAGGACGTTGAAAAGTTGCTAGATTACCTTAAATCAACCACTGATACACTAATCGGTAAACGTAATTATGCACTTATATTACTAGCTGTTACTACTGGACTTAGGACTATTGAACTCAGTAGAGCCAATTTTGAAGACGTCCAACGACGCGGTTTGAACACGGTAATCTACGTACAAGGTAAAGGTCGCCGTGAAAAAGATGAATTCGTCATAATCCCCCGTAAAACCAAGGAAGTTGTACGAGATTATACACGCTTCCGTGAGGACCAAGGCATCATGATTAACACTGACTTAGCGCCTTTGTTCGCTTCGCACGGTAATCGTAATAAAAGTGGTCGTATGTCAGCTCGGTCAATTTCTAGAGTGATCGCGAATGCCTATGAATCTGTTGGGATTCATTCATCTAAAATTACGCCACATTCACTGAGGCATACCGCTGCAACCTTAAGTTTAATTAACGGCGGTAACTTACGGGAAACACAGAAAATGTTACGACATTCTAGTGTTCGAACGACCGAAATCTACGCCCAAGATTTAAATGAAGACTTGAATACTTCTAGTCAGTTGATTGAAGATCTTATTGACCAATCAAGAATTCTCAAAGATTTAGAAGATAAAGGCAAAGATAACATTTTGCGCAATCCCTAATTAGTAATCACAAAAGCCCCCTCTCTTAATCATAAAGGCGGGGGCTATTACTGAAGAAATTGAATATATGATGGAATTACTCTTTATGAAACGCTAGGGTATTTGTTTGCTATTTAAATTCCCTTCTATGTCCGCTAAGGGTAATTAGCAGACATAGAAAATAAATTCATTTGCTATACTCTTTGTTTATATTTTCGCTAATAAGTCACCGAGATATTCAGCTAGTGCTAACATGCCAAATTTTTGTGCGACTTCTTCAGCGTCTGCATTGTAATTTGTATTGGTGTTGACGTCGTAAGCCCACTTCTGTCCGTCTGCCGTTACAATAAATTCTACTGCTGCTACCTGAATGTTTTCAGCGTTTAAGAAGTTTTCAATCTTATGAATTTCTTCTTTGCTTAATACCCCGTCAACGATTTGGAATTTATCTGGTGTAGATTGGACCTGCCCTTCAATTGGAATTTGGCAGTTATCTGCTGGGCACAATTCAAAACCGTCTGAAGAATCGATGCTGACAACATAATGAAATTTACCACCAATAAATTCTGACCGGTACACCCTACCATTTACTGGCTTAACGTAGGCTTGAAGTAAGCTAATTCCATCAACTGAATCTTCAAAGAAATCACTATTAACATAGTCTTCTAGCTCTTCAATTCGGTCAAATAGGTTTACACCAAGCCCTTTACCTGCCCGGTTGTGTTTAATAATAAATGGGAAAGTATCGAGTTTTTTAGCTGCTTGGATAATTTCTTCTTTACCAACTGCAGCAATCGTTTTAGGCGTTTGGATACCTGCTTTTTGTAAGGCTAAATACTGCTTAATCTTGCTGACTTCAAGTTCAATTGCGCGACTACCGTTCACTACACTGGCCTGATAGCTTTCTAACCATGGTAAAACTTGGCTAGTTAATTCAGGTGCATAGCGGTGGTCTCTTGTGTGTGACGAAGCAGAAATCCGGTTATAGAAAACGCCTGCTGGTGGTGTATCTTGAATGTCTACTAGCCCTGTGTCTAGAAACCAAGTGTCATAAGGAATAGACAGTTGGTCTAGTCGTTCAATTAAATGTTTTGTCCAATCATCGTTTTCGTGGATGATATATACTTTCTTGTCGGTCAAATTGTTGCGCCTTCTTTCTTTTTAATTTTAGTGAATACTGGCAATTTTGCGCCTTCTGTTTTGGCAATAATAGTCGCTGCTAAAGCATTTCCAACCACATTTAAGGCTGTTCTACCTGCATTTGCGAAGAAATCAATGGATACCAGTAAGGCAACTGCTTCAGATGGTAAGCCTAATTGGTTTGCGGTGGCAAGAAGCACGACAATGGCCCCTGATGGTACTGTAGCGATTGTTTTGGTAATAAAAGTAAGAAATACTACTAAAACGACAAAATCAGAAATTGTTAATGAAGCATCATATATGTTCATTATAAAGGAAATAGCCAAAGATACATAGATAGCTGCACCACCTAGATTTAGTGTGTAGCCTAGGCACGTTACGCCAGATGAGATCACTTTTGGGACTTTATTTTCTTCTAAACGTTCGATAAGTGAAGGTAATACAACACTTGAACCGCCTGTAATAAAGGCGATAAAGCTCAAGTCAGAGATGGATTTAAACAATGAAATATAGGATACGCCAAAACTGTACGCAATGATGGGATAAATTACTAAGGCGGCTGTTAGGTATGCGATGTATAGCCAGAATAGGAAACTAAATACAGAAGAAATACCTGAAATTCCATAAGTTGCAACGTCATAGGCTAGGAATCCGAAAACCCCGATTGGAGCAAATTGAATGGCATAGTCAACCATTTTGAAGATGGCCTTTTTCCAAGAATTAAAGAAAGCGATAACTGGCTTTGCTTCATCACCAATTGCGATTAGGCCTATACCGAGGAAAATAGCAAAGAAAATGATTGGCAATAAGCTACCATCAGCTAAAGTTTGAAAGATATTGCTTGGAATAATACTTAAGACAAAATCTTGTAAGTTAATCCCAGTCGCAATCCCATCAAGTGATTCGGTAGAGATTTCACCAAGTGCTACATCACCGCCAACATTCACTAGTCTACCAAATACCAAGGTCAAGCCGATCAAAAAGGTGGTTACGAGGAAAAAGTAGCCAATGGCCTTAAAGATGACCTTCCCTAGTTGATTCCCACCACCGATTTCTACCACTGATAAGACAATTAATGGAAAAACGAGTGGCACGACGAGCATTTGGATGAGGTTCATAAAGAGATCTCCCAGCATACCAAAATGACTACTGATGCCTGGGAAAAAGTACCCAACGGCGATACCTAAAATGGCAACTATGAGTATCTGTACCAATAAATTAGGTTTTTTAAACATACATATTCCTCCAATCATTTATCAAGACCTACTTTAGTTTGTTAGCAATAGGTCTCTAATAGCTTGTTTCGTAGTATAGCACTCAGGATTTTATAGTAAATAATCGAATATCGGTCACTATTGGTCTAAAATTGAAACACATTAATTACCGAACAGATGTGATGTAGTGCATACATTGTGAAGTATGGCGGAAATAAAGACAATTTTTATAAATTTCCTAAATAACGGATATTTTAATCACTTAGTTTCCGTAATATTGGCAATTAAATATAATTTCCGTTATAATGGATATCAAGGAGGTGCCTCATGTCTAAAAACTATATAGCGATTATCGGTGACTTAATTGATTCAAAAAAATCAGCTGACCGAGAAAACTTACAAGAAAACTTATTAGAAAGTTTTGCTACAATTAACCAAAACTACGGTGACATCATCGCTTCAAAATTAACGATAACCTTAGGTGATGAATTTCAAGTGCTGATTAAACCTCATCACCAAGTGTTTCAAATGATAGATGACATCCAACGACTCATTCCCCACCCCATTCGCTTTGGGATTGGTTACGGGTCAATAGCCACAGAGATTGATCCTGAAGTCAGTATAGGCGCAGATGGCCCTGCATACTGGCACGCTAGAAGCGCCATTGAATCAGTCAAGCAACACGATTACAGCGGTAATTTACGTCAAGTCTTTACTGGTCTAGAGGGAAAAGATGACACCATCAATACCCTGCTCTTACTGACGGATACTATCCGGTCAAGTTGGACTAAAACCCAGCTATATGTCTTCAATGGACTTTTAGAGACGGGGATTTACCAGCAATCATTTAATCAAAAAGCACTTGCTAAAAAATTAGAATTATCACCCTCAGCTTTAAGTAAACGACTAAATTCAGCCAATATTAAAATCTATCTAGCTGGAAAAGAACAGCTGGCACGTTTCATTCAGGAGGTCGATGATACTGATTCATAATGCCATCACACTCGTATTATTAATTGCCCACTTTCTAGGTGATTACCATTTTCAAAGTGAGAAACTGTCAGAAGCCAAGAGAAAGAGTCACGCCGCTCTTGCTAAACACCTAGCTATCCATGGATTACTTTTGTTTATATCATGGTTACTCACTTGGCAGTCGAATATGATTCTCTTATTTTCAGCTGTATGGCTAGGACATATCATCATTGATTTACTGAAGGTGACCGTACAGCGGAAGTGGATATTCCAGGCAGAACCGATTCCTTATATTTATCTGATTGATCAATTGCTACATATTTCATTGATTGTCGTCTTAAGTCAGGTTGTTTTCCCGGCATCCGGTGACGTCTCCGTATCCATACCTACATTGGTCTTGAAATGGACCTTACTGACGGTATTAATAACCAAACCCGCGAACGTTACCTTTAAAGTGCTTTTCAATCAATATCAAAATTACACCGACGATACAGTTGACCAAACTGAAATAGTCACTGTTCCTGGTGCAGGCGCTATGATTGGGAATTTAGAACGAATTTTATCAGCTATATTCCTGTCATTAAATGCCCTATCTTCCATCGGCTTAATCTATACTGCGAAGTCTATTGCCCGCTTTAAACTGATTGAGGAGAACCAAGGATTCGCCGAATACTATTTAATCGGTACCTTATTTTCCATTCTATTTGTCGTCGTATCATACTTTTTTATATTTTAAGAGACATCTTACTTAGCGATTTAGGCGATTGTTAAGTAAGATGTTTTTTGTGACGCTCTTCACTTAAACTTATAAGATATATTTGAGGTCCTACAAACCTATGTAAGCACTTTAATTTTAATCTTTTTTCGTCAAAAGTTTGATATTAGTCAAGGAAAACGACAATCTGACTAGCGTATACTTGGGTGGTGAAATAGTACACAATATACTGAAAGTGGTGAAAATACATGGATTTTAAATTCACTGATGAACAAGAACTACTCCGTAAGATGATTCAAAAGTTTGCGGAAAAAGAAATTGCCCCAAGATACGAAGAGATTGAAAAGGAAGGCTACCAACAAGACCTAACGGATAAAATGGCGGATGTTGGGATTGTAGGGATTGCTGTCCCTGAGGCTTATGGTGGCGCTGGCTACGACTTTGTAACCCAGACTATGGTGATTGCTGAACTAGCAAAAGTTAACCCCGGTGTTGCCTTTACCCTTGAAGCCCACTGGAAAGCAATCGACCAGCTTGTCATTTATGGTAGTGAAGAAATCAAGGCCCGTTGGTTACCTAGGGCTAATCGGGAGTTATTTACCTTTGGACAGACTGAGCCAGCTAGTGGGTCTGATGCTTCTACCCAACAAACAACAGCTGTTCAGACTCCAGATGGTTGGTTATTGAACGGGAATAAGGCTTTCTTAACCAACGGTGTCAAAGCCGCATCTATGTACCTTATTTTAGCCATTACCAGTCCTGAAAAAGATACCGAACATAGCCGGACTGTCTTTATCTTAGATAATCAAAATCCTGGTTTTGAAAACGGTCGTGTTGAAGACTTTGTGGGGATGCGCGGATGTCCAGTCGGTGATATTTACTTGTCAGATGCCCTTGTACCGGATATTGACCGCTTAGGTGCTATTGATCAAGGGATGGAAATTGGACACAATGCCCACCATACAGCCCGGTTTTTAATGGGTGCACTAGCGGCTGGTATTCAAGATGCCGCCTTGAAAGCTTCTATCAACTATATTCAAGAGCGTGAACTATTTGGCGGTAAGATGTCTCACCTTGATGGGATTAAATTTAGAATCTCTGATATTGCCATGGGCTTACATGCAACAAAACTAATCATCTACCAAGCTGCCTGGTTAAGAGATCAAGAAGTTGACCATAAGATGGAGACAACAACCGCTAAATTATTTGGCTCAGATCAAGCCTTGCAAGCGGCTAACCACGCTATGCAGATTTTTGGGGCTTATGGTTACTCTAAAGAATATCCAGTTGAGCACTTATGGCGTGACGCTAAGGCCTTGCAATATGCTGAAGGTGCATATGAAAAACTCCAATTAGACATCGCAAATTCAGTCTTATTTGAATCTAGAGAGGAATTTATGCTATGAAAATCGTCGTGTTTATAAAAGAAATCCCTATCAGTAACCACGTTAAAATTGACCCAGAAACGAATAACCTTATTCGGAGTGGTGTTCGCGGCCGTATTAACCCCTTTGATGAACATGCCATTGAGACTGCTGTTCAGTTAAAAGAAAAATTTGGTGGTACAGTATCTGTTGTCAGCATGGGCCCTGATTCTTTTAAATTGAGCTTGCATGAAGCCCTAGCCATGGGTTGTGACGAGGCTTATCTACTATCTTCACGTGCCTTTGCTGGGTCAGATACCTTAGCAACTGCTTATACCCTAGCTCAAGCTGTACGCAAGATTGGGAACGTGGATCTTATTTTGACAGGTTTAAAGGCAATTGATGCGGATACGGGACAAGTTGGCCCACTAATTGCTGAAGAGTTAGATCTACCACAAATCACCAACGCATCCGGTATAGTCGACCTTGATTCAGTTAATCAAACCATTGATGTCAAAAGACATTTGGAAGTGGACCAAGAAGTCATCCGTGTTTCTTACCCCTTAGTTATGAGTGTTGGTGATGAAATCAATAAACCGCGGTATCTATCGCCTCTTTTGATTAAACAATCTATGCAAAAAGAGATTACGGTATGGAACGAGGGTGACCTAAATTGTGACCTTGATAGAATCGGTATCAAAGGGTCCCCTACTATTGTGACTGAAAGCTTTGTGCCGGAAGAATCAGTCCGTCAGATGACCATGCTTGAAGGGTCGCCGACGGAAGCGGCCGAATCATTGTTAGCCATTTTGTCAGACAAACATATCATCTAAGGAGGTAAGTCCATGAATCAAGGAAAATCATCAGGTATATGGGTGGTTGCTGAAATTTCAGAAGAAACCATCCACCCTTCAACGCTAGAATTATTGGGTAAAGCCCATGAAATGAGTCAAAATAGCCAAGATAGTGTAACAGCCATCCTCTTAGAAACAAGTCAAACTAATCACGCAGCAAGTCTTGTTGGCCACGGCGCTGACCAGGTGTTAGTTGTGAAAAATGACTTATTCGCTGACTTTGACCCTGTATTATCAAAAACAGCTATCAAGCAATTAGCTGACGACTACCAACCAAATATTATTTTATTCGCAGCCACTCTTAAAGGGAGAGCTTTAGCGCCAAGACTACAAGGTGCCCTGCAAACTGGTCTAACAGCAGACTGCCTAGACCTATCTATCAATGATAAGGGGCACTTGCTACAGATTAAACCCTCATACGGGGACAACTTGATGTGTACAATTCTAACACCAACCCGTCGTCCACAAATGGCCACAGTCCGGCCAAATGTCTTTAACACTCTCCCCTTTGACAATACCCGTCAAGGTGCTATTATAGACCTAACGATTGCCTTAGAACGGCCTTATACCTACCAAGTCTTGGAACGAATTCCAGGCCAACCACAAACGAATCAAATCACTGAGGCAGATAAGGTTGTTGCTGTTGGCCGCGGGATGAAGATGCAAGACAATTTAGTCTATACTGAAAAAGTAGCCGACCTACTTGGCGCAAAAGTTGGTGCTACCCGTCCCCTAGCAGAGAACGGCTGGTACACACATGACGAGCAAATTGGTCAAAGTGGGGTCACTATCCAACCGCAATTACTCTTGAATTTTGGGATTGCGGGCGCCATCCAATATACTGTCGGGATGAATCAGGCAAAATTTGTATTTTCTGTAAATAAGGACCCTAAAGCCGCTATCTTTAAAGAATCAGATGTTGGATATGTCGGCGATGCGGTTGCTTTTGCCAAAGCTTTAGCTAAACAAGTAGAAAGTAAATAACAATGAGGTGAAAATATGTTAGCCCAGGATAAAATCAATGATCTAAGACAATTTGACCTATTCAAAGAGCTTGATTGTCAAACGCTTGAACAAATTGTCCCTTATTTTACTAAACGCTTGTACAAACGAAATGAAGTGGTCTACGCAACCAATACAGAAGCCCGCTATTTTCTCTTTGTATTAACTGGTAAAGTAAAGATCTTTAGATTATCAGAGTTGGGAAACGAACAAATCATCCGGATGATTGCACCGATGGAATTTACTGGTGAACTAGCCCTATTTGAAGGTATCCGCAAGGCGCATGCCGTAGCTATGGTTAAAAGTGAAATTTACCTGATTGAAAATCAACAATTTAAACAACTGCTGGTGGACTACCCGCAATTATCCCTTAAGATGATTGAAGCCCTGTCTCAGCGCCTACACGCTTCAGAAGAGCAATCCATGTTGTTATCTACTTGTACCGCAAAAGACCGGTTATTCAATTTCATTTGTAAGGAAGCCGAGTTGGTGAATGGCCACCAAATATTCTATCACGAGGAAACGAAGCGGTTTTTAGCAGGATTTTTAGGCATGTCATCTGAAACACTTAGCCGGTCCCTGCATCAATTAGCTGATGAAGGCAAGATTAAAGAACGGCATAACCATCAGATTGAAGTCTTTTGTTGAGAAGTATTGAGTTAAATTCAACTTCATAAACGTCTATAAGCATCGAACCTTCACTTTAGTTGGAAAGGTTCGATGCTTTTTGCAAGTAGATGCTATTCGCTACTTCAGCAGTTTGTTGTTCAGCACCTGAAAAATAACCAATTTGTGTTAGTAAAGCACCGGCTAAGAAACCAGCAATCGCTTGACCTACTTTGCGTGTAAATGAGTAAACTGAGTAGATTGTACCATCTTTACGTGTACCACGTTTGAAGTAGAAGTCATCAATAACGTCTGTTACGTAAGCGTGCATTGATATAGTGTAGTAACCCATAACTATACCCGCAACGATAAGTAAGATGGCAAATACTAATGGATTTTGAATGCTTAATACGAAAGCAAGGACATAGATGAAGCCTGCACCGATTAGTGCGAATGATCCGGCTTCTTTTTTACCAAATTTTTTCGTAATTGAACTTACAAATGATGCGATGAATAAGGCACTAAAAGTCATACCTGCAGTGGCAATTGTTGCTAAAAATTGGGCAAAATAAAAAGAGTAAGTGAGCTTTGACACTCAATTACCCTTTTCTTCTATAGTGATTTCGATTTATCGTTTCACATTATTGATTGGCTTTACCATTTTCGTAGAATAACACTTGCTCATCTGCTGGTACCATTGACCCACCAGTTGCCCATGCGATATGGGTCATGTTAGCTACTTTATCTGTTAAGTTCTTATGATGCAGATAGGTTTGCCCTGCTTCAGTAGTGAAGAGTCTTTGTGGACCAACTAATCCTGCTGTGGCTGCTGGCTCTACAAAAATATCTTCTACATCTTTCAGTGTTGTTAATAGGCGATTAGACTCTTTGTCAGTCAATGTATAACCACCATCAAAGATACCTGACATTAATTTAGCCACGATTTGAGAGGTTCTAGGTACTGCTAGACCGTCCATAACGGTTAAGCCATCAATCCCAAAGTCATAGACTGAGATATCTGCAAATTTCTTAGAGATTAATCCTAGTAACATAGATGGTACATGAGTTGGTTGAGCAAAGAAGCAGTGAACATGATCCCCGTAAATTTGTTTCAAACCATAAGTAATACCACCTGGACTACCACCCACACCACATGGTAGATACACCATAAGTGGATGGTCTTCATCGACAACGATTCCTTGATCAGCTAACTGTTTTTCTAGTCTTGACGCTGCAGTTGTATAACCTAAGAACAATTGAATTGAATGTTCGTCATCAATAAAATAAGCATAGGGATCTGATTGAGCTGATTGACGCCCTTGGTCTACGGCTTCTGTGAAGTTGGTCTTATGTTCGATTACTTGGACACCGTGACTTCTTAAGTAGTCTTTCTTCCATTGTTTGGCTTCATGAGACATATGGACTTGGACTTTGAAGCCGATTTTGGCAGACATCACACCTGAAGAAATCCCTAAGTTACCTGTAGTCCCAACAACTACAGTGTACTGTTTAAAGAAATCTTGGAATGTCTTAGTCGCAAATTTCGAATAGTCATCGTCATAACCTGATAATAATTTCTCTTCAAAGGCTAATGCTTCAGCGTGACGTAAGACTTCATAAATAGCACCGCGAGCCTTAATGGTACCGGCAATCGGTAATAAGTCATCTCGTTTTAGGAGCATTTGACCCGGAAACGAAAAATCATAATTGGTTTCTAACGCTGTCTTGAATTGGTCAATGTCAGAAATTGGTGATTCAATCAGACCATCTAAAGCAACCGTATCTTCGAAGACGGATTTGATAAATGGTGCAAATCTTTTTAATCGAGCTTCTGCGTCTTTAATCTCTAGGACTGATACATCCAGCTGCCCCTTTAAATTCTTGAAAGGTACATGGCTATCATTCTCCCAGAAAACCGGTTTACGGTCACGAATATCACCTAATGTTCTTTGATTCACTTGTTCTCTTGTTTCATATATAGATTCTGTTGACATATCTATCCACCCTTCATATTATTCATTTTGTATAATGCACAATTTTCAACTCGAAAATTATAACGATATTTTCCACGTTCGTCAATAAATCCAGATAGTTTAGACAATCCTCATTTGGAATTGCTTTTGATTTGGTCCTTATTTATAATGGATTAGACGAAGTAGTGATGTTTAATTCAATATCATGAAAAATAAATATCTTAGATAAAGCGGACTGTTGGGACAAGCTAGCCAGTATATTGACTTAGCCGTTGTCCGTCTCCCAATATAACATTTTAAACTTACAAAAAATCACAAAATTAAATGATCCACTAAAGGAGAAAGACATGTTAGAAAACGAACGTATTGAGATTGACCGCCTTGACCGAGAAATCGTGAAATTATTTGAAGAGAGAACGAAATTGGTTGAAAAGGTAGCTGAAGTTAAGCTAGCCAATAATAAAGATATTTTGGATGCTGGTCGTGAAGCGTTAGTCATTGAGAGAGTTCAAGGCTACTTAGAAAACCCTGAACTAAAAGAAGAATTAGCTGATTTATATACTGAAATCATGCGTATTTCTCGCGGTCATCAGCAAACCTGGATGGCCAAACAAGCAGAAAAATAATCGTAAAATAAAAACGGCAACTTTCATAATGAGCTGGAGTTGCCGTTTTTGTTTTATTTTAAAATCAATTCTTTTAACCAAGCTTCTGCCAAAGGTATCCATTGCGCGGCAGTTTTATTCACTTGATTGGGCGTGGTTGCAGAAAGCTCGTTAGCCACTGAAAGGCCGTGTGGTCCTTCTTGGAAGATATGCATTTCAAACGGAATTTGATTTTCTTCTAATGCTAAGGCTAGTGATAAGGAATCACGTACATTAACAACATCATCTTCACGTGTTGCCCAAATAAAAGTTGGTGCAGTATGTTCATTCACAGTAGCTGGGACAGAATAACGTTCAATTTCTGCTTCACTAGGTAGTGGTTTTCCAAAGCAAGCTAAAGATATAGCTGTTGCATAGGCCTTGATATTTGGGTCAGGATTGGCAATGTTTTGGTGATAATAATAGGCAATATCAGTTAGGGCGTAGGCAGAAATATTAAATGCTGGTTTCAAGGCTTTGCCCTTCAAATTTGTTGCATTTTGAATCACATCTTCATGCCATACATTACTGTACATCCCGGTATTGTGACCACCAGCAGAAAATCCTGCTAGGCCAATCTTATCAGTATCAATGCACCACTCAGTCGCATATTGATGCAAAATTTCAAATGCCTTAGCAGTTTCTTGTAGCGCATGGGGGAAAATAACATCAGGTTTAACCGGAAATTGCCCTTCTGCAATGATTTCTGCAGTTGTTTTCCCTTGCCCATAGACCGAATATCGCAAGACAAATGCGTGAAAGCCCATAGCATTAAATGCCAATGCCACTGGTTCAGCTTCTCTATCTGAACAGTACATATATGAACCACCGGGACAGATAATCACGGCCGGTCGTTCAATATTCACATTACTTGTGCGGATTGGATCAATCACGTAGCTAGTTAAGGTCACATCATCACGATCATTATATAGCTTTATTACTTCTTTTTGCATCAGACGTTCTCTCCTCTAAATTTCATTAATGCCATTATAGCATTTGATTTTCATTAGAGAAAAAGAAAACCCCCATCTCCAAATAGCAAGAAACGGGGGCATGAAAAGTTTAAGAAACGATACCTACCGATTGAATAAATCGATTAAAGCCATCTTTTCCTGCTGGTGTATCTTTATACACACCAGCATCTTCTAAGACGCGTACAAAAACATTTGCAATTTCATCTTTTAAAATAGTATGCACTGTATCTGGAGTAAAAGTATGGTGATAATTTTGCTTTAATTCTTGTGCCCATGTTAAATGGTAAGCTGCAATATTATTTTCTTTATCTAATAGATAGTCAGCAACTGCCGAGATTTCATCTTTTAAGCGTGGTGGTAATATAGCTAAGCCCATTACTTCAATTAAACCGATATTTTCCTGTTTAATATGTTGCACATCTTGATGTGGATGATAAACGCCATCTGGATATTGTGATGAAGTATGATTATCACGTAAAACCAAATCTAGTTCGAATTTGTCCCCATTTTTGCGGGCGATAGGTGTAATTGTATGATGAGCTTCGTCCCCTGTATATGCAATTACATCTAGATTTGGATCTTCATATGTTTGCCAAGCCAGTCGGATTTTATCGGCCAGGGTCACCAAATCTCCCCGCTCTTTTCCTTGTAGACGTATCACAGACATGGGCCATTTGACAATCCCAGCTTGGATGTTTGGGTAACCTTCAAACGTGAATTGACTTTCAAAGGGCGCCTTAGCCATAGGGAAATCATGACGTCCCGTTTGATAATGATTATGCGTTAGAATTGAACCTCCTACAATCGGCAAATCGGCATTAGATCCAGCAAAATATCCAGGAAAAATAGCTACAATGTCTAATAATTGTTCAAATGTTTGTTTTGAAATGACCATGGGGACATGCTGTGTGTTTAATACAATACTATGCTCATTGAAATAGGCATATGGTGAATATTGGAACCCCCACTTCTCATCGCCTAATTGAAGACGAATAATTCTGTGGTTAGCGCGCGCCGGATGGTTGATTCTGCCTTGATATCCTTCATTTTCCATGCATAGCTGGCAAAGAGGATAACTAGAAGATTGCGCTTTTTTGGCGGCAGCGATTGCCTTGGGATCTTTTTCAGGTTTTGATAGGTTAATGGTAATTTCCACTGGTCCATAGGCCGTTTGACTTGTATACGCAATGTTCTTAGCAATGGCCCCTACTTTAATATAGTCATTACGTTGACTCAGCGCATAAAATTCCTGGATTGCCTCTTCTGGAGAAATTTGATAGGTATCCCAAAAGTGTTGATTTAAAACACTAGGGGCTGGAGTGATAAAATCCATTAATGCAGCGCCTAAAGTATCTCGCTCTTCTGTTAAATCCCCTACTTTTCCGTTGTCAACAGCAACATCTACTAAGGCATCACGTAAGGAAATAAGGGTAGTTCTAGCTGTTTCTTGATTGGCACCTGCTTCACCAGTTAATGCTAATATTCGATTGCGTAAATAAAAATGATCGTCTATTGTATAATCACTATTTTCAATAACCTGTGTAACAAAGGCATCAATTAGTTTTGCCATGTCATCATCTCCTTGTTAGTACACGCGCGCCACTTGAGATTTCTGCGATATAAAATTGCGGTGGATAGCCGATTGTTTCAGTATATACACACCCTATTTGCTCTTTAAAAGCGTCCACCTTGTCTTTTGCGACGATGGCAATGCCACATCCTCCAAAGCCTGCGCCCGTCATACGCGCGCCTAATACACCCTCCTGTGCCCATGCTGTATGGACCAAGGTATCTAGCTCGATTCCGGTAACTTCATAATCGTGTTCTAATGATACATGGGAGGCATTCATTAAGCGACCAATGCTAATAGATCCCCAGTTTGCAATGCTTGTCGTGCAAGTGACGTTCGTTGGTTTTCCCAAACATCAAAAGACGACGAATATACCAAAACAGCGACAAAAAATTGCTGTTGTCCAATGGTATAGTGAGCAAGAAGAATTAAATGATTTATATTATTACGCTATTCGGATTGGGATAGAAAAACGTGCCGAAGATTTAACCTATGATATTGTCCGTTATTTCAATAATCAAATTATTCAAATTGCTGATGATATTGCTGGAATTATTGCCATCGGTAAATTTTCTAATCAACAAATTAAACGGTTAGAGTCCTATAATCGCAAATTGGTTTTTGTGGATTCAGATACCTTAAATGCTGGTCATCCCTGTGTGACAACTGATTTTGATAATGCCGTGATTCAAGTATTAGATTATTTTATGCAGCATGGGTTAACATCAATAGGTATGATTGCCGGTGAAGAGAAAACGACAGATGGTAAGGAACAGTTAATTGATCAACGGTTCAGAACTTTCCGAAACTATGCATCTGAACTTGGTGTTTACCATGCAAAATATACGTATATTGGTGATTTTTCAGCACAAGCTGGGTATGATTTGATGAAACAGGCCATCACTGAACATGGAGAAGCCCTTCCACAAGCTTTCTTTGTGGCCAATGATACATTAGCTATTGGTGCTTTACGTGCCCTTCAGGAGGCGCGTATTGCTGTCCCTGAACGGGTGAGCCTTATTTCATTTAATGATACCCCGTTGACGAAACAGATTTTCCCCGCCCTATCCAGTGTGACCGTTTTTACTGAGGAAATGGGTCGAATTGCTGTGGATACCCTGAATCGTCAATTGATAAACCCGGAAGTAGTACCTACTATGACTAGACTTGCCACTCGGTTAACAATACGTGATTCTAGTGGATAGATATCAAAAAAAGGTAACCACAAACGATTGCGGTTACCCTTTTTGATATTATTTTTTTATTCTGTCAGCTTAACACAAAATGCATCCCAAGCATCCAAGGTGATTTGTTGTAAATCGGTTGGCACCACATGATTGCTGATAATAATTGTTTCATATGTACCATTAAAACTAAATGTTTGTGCTACATCAGATACATTCACGACTACTAAGTATGCTTCACTTGGTGTTCTTCGGATATAGGCAAATACTTTATCGCTAGTATCTAATAGCTCAAAATCGCCATCGATTAACCAGTCTGAAGTTTGGCGTAATTGAACCAATTTTTGATAAGTATAAAAAATACTGTTCTGATCAGCTAAGGCGTTTTTGACGTTAATTTCATGATAATTTGGATTTACTGGTAGCCAGGTTGTGTCTCCACTTGAGAATCCGGCATGCTTCGTTTCATCCCACTGCATAGGTGTCCGAGCATTGTCTCGACCAATCATGCGGATACTGTCCATGACTTGCCCCATAGATTGACCATTTGCCGTAGCTTCTCGTGCATAGTTTAAGGATTCAATATCATCAATTTCATCTAAATTGTTAAAAGGATAATTGGTCATTCCTATTTCTTCACCTTGGTAAATATAAGGTGTACCTCGCATCAGATGTAGGAGAATGGCTAATGCCTTGGCTGATTTCACTCGGTTTGGGCCAGTTGAGCCCCAAATAGAAAGGACACGTGGTAAATCATGGTTGTTCCAGAATAAAGAGTTCCAACCTTGACCAAGCCCTAATTCTGTCTGCCATTTATTAAAAATCTTTTTTAATGCAGGTACATCTAGTTCGTCTTCAAAATCCCATTTAGCTGCATCCGGCTTATGTTGCAGACCAATATGCTCGAACTGAAATACCATAGATAGTTCATGACTGTCAGGATTTGAGTATAATTGGGCAATTTCCGGCGTAGCACCCCATGTCTCACCTACAGTTAATAAATCATGTTTACCAAAGGAAGCAGTATTCATTTCCTTGATGTAATCGTGTAATTTAGGGCCATTATTGACAATCCCTTGATCAGGAACTTTACCAATCATGTCTATAACATCCATACGGAACCCACCGATACCTTTATCGATCCAAAAGTTCATCATATCATAAATTTTTTGACGTAAAGAGGCGTTCTCCCAGTTTAAATCAGGTTGCCTTTTGCTGAAGAAGTGCAGGTAATATTGACCAGATGCTTCATCTTTTTCCCATGCTGAGCCACTAAATATTGAAGTTAGGTCATTGGGTTCGTCACGCCAAATATAATAATCACGTTCTGGGCTTGTCGGATTGTCGCGGGCTTCCACGAACCAGGCATGTTCATCTGATGTATGGTTTACGACGAGGTCCATGATAATACGAATACCACGTTGATTGGCTTCGGCTAGTAACAAATCCATATCATTCATGTCACCAAACATGTCTGCTATCGCTTCATAATTCGCAATATCATAACCGTTATCGTCCATAGGGCTATCATAAACTGGTGATAACCAGATGGCAGTTATGCCCAATTCTTGCAAGTAGTCTAATTTGCTGGTAATGCCCTTTAAATCCCCAATACCATCGCCATTCGCATCTGCAAAGGATTTAGGATAGATTTGATAGATAGTTGCTTTGTGCCACCAATGTTTTTCCATTTCACGCACTCCTTATGATGTTTTATGTTGTTAAGTCCATTCTACCAGTTTGTGCAAGCGCTTGCACCAATAATATCAAAAATAGCTGGGAAGTTTTGTCCCCAGCTAAGATATGCTTCGCATATTAACGAATTGCTTGTTCTGTTGCCAAGTCGAAGAAATGTCCCTTCGTAATGTTAAAGGTTAGGGCAACTTTGTCACCCGCTTCAAATGTGTCACGAGTAGATACGCGTGCAACGTATTCAGTTTCACCTAATTTTAGGTATAACATGGTTTCAGAACCAAGTAATTCAGAAACGACTATCTCACCTGTCACGGTATCCTCTGGGTAGGCTTCAATAGCAATGTTAGTATCCAAAATATCTTCTGGACGAATACCGAAAATGACTTCTTTACCCAGGTAACCACGTTCACGTAAGATTTTAGCTTGGCCTTCTGGTATAGCGATGTCCAAACCATCTTGAAGTTATAATTGGCATAGCCACACCTTGCCATAAAAGGACAAAGATAGCTGCAAATATGGCGCCACTAGTTGAACCTAGTAGAGACTCTTGTAACCAGCCAATATTCAATGCTTGACCAATAGCCGGTAAACCATAGTTAAATACCTGTTTACAAATTAACGATACGGTCAATCCGGAGAGCACTGCTGAAAAGAAATACTAGGCTCTAAAAAAGGTGCATCCCTTGATTTTTGAATTTAACAACCGGGCAATTAAAAAGGCCCAACCCCAATATTTATTAATTATTTTTTTCATGTGATTTTTCCCCCTAGTCTAGGTCTGCTTTCATTGGATTGAAGAAGGCATTCAGTTCATCCGCTAAAGCTTCTATATCTTGCCTCATTAAGTAGTTGGCTGTTGCGGTGAAGAAATCATCTTCACTCGTCCAATGTTGCGCCATCCATACATAATGTTTGTCAGTGAAGGCTAGTTCATTTAAGGCTTTTAAATGAACACAAAAAGGATCACTTACCATGAGGTAAATGATCCTTTTTGTTAACGTCTAATATGACGTGATTATTTTAAGATAACTTGTTCTTCAGCAGCAATAACTTCTTTTTCTGCAGCTGGTGCTTCAATAGAACCAAATGGCATTTCAGCAACTAATTCCCAAGCTTCAGGTAAATCTAACAATTCACGGATAGCACGGTCAAATCCTTGCTCGTAGCCAATGTTGAAATGTTGTAAGTTTGCACCTAAACCTAATTCAGTTAATGCTAACCAAGCTGTTAATTGCGCATTTGCTGATTCGTGGTTTTTATAAACTGAACGACGTTCTGGGTTACCAGGGATACCTGCTTCAACAGCATCACGGTCTTCGAAGAATAAGATTGTTCCAACTGCTTCACGCGCACCGTCCATGATTGGTGTCATGTAGTTTAAGGTACCTTCGTCTAATACTTGTGTTTGTACACCTTTGATTAAGTCCCAAAGTTTTTGGTTATTTTCACCAGAAACGACAACAACACGAACACCTTGTGAGTTGAAGGCACTTGGTACAGTTGAGATCACTTCTTTTAAAGCGGCAGCTACATCTGAAGCAGTCACATCAGTGTTAGCACCGATAGCGTAGTGAGAACGACGTTTAGTTAATAATTCTTTAAATTGTGACATAAATTAAATACTCCTTTAAATTTCATTTTTTTAAATGACTAGTTCCATTTAGAACTATTTATAGTCTACATGCTTACTTTTTAAAAGTCAATTATCAAGTTCATCAATGTACAATCTTCTACTTTTAAGTTATCAAAAGACTTTATTTAGTACGATTTTGGTACCATATCAGGACAATTTAGATAACGTACTCATTGGCCCCAATATATTCTTTTAGGAATTGCTTGGTTCTCTCTTCTTTTGGATTAGTGAAGATTTCATCCGGCCGTCCAGATTCAACGACCACCCCATCATTCATAAAGACAACCCGGTCTGCCACTTTGCGGGCAAAATTCATTTCGTGCGTCACGATAACAAGTGTTGTGTGTCCTTTTGTCAATTGTTCGATAGTTTCTAGTACCTCATTCACTAATTATGGGTCTAAGGCAGACGTTGGCTCATCTAGTAGAATTGCTTTAAGTTGTACAGCAAGAGCCCGGGCAATACTTACCCGTTGTTGTTGTCCACCTGATAAAGTCACTGGGTACTGGTCTTTTTGTTTCGACAAGCCCACTTGATTCAATAATTTTTCGCCAAATTCAGCAGCTTCATCTTTTTTCATGACATTATTTGAAATTAAAGATAAAGTTACGTTCTCTAATACTGTCTTATTTCTGAACAAGTTATAGTGTTGGAATACCATGGCAGTTTGCTGTCTAAAGTCAAAGGCATCTTGCTTTTTGATATCCGGTGCTGTGACTTTAACCCCGTTAATTTCAATGGTTCCTGATTCTGGTGATTCTAGTAAGTTTAAACTCCGTAAAAAGGTTGATTTTCCTGAACCCGACGGCCCGATAATTGCGACAACTTCCCCTTCGTTCACTTGAAAGTCAATCCCCTTCAATACAGTGTTATCGCCAAATTTTTTCCCTTCCAAGTCTTCAATCGCTTGGATGTCAGAATCAGCTAGCACACCTAAGGTTGTAATTTATTTGCTCAAGAGTATTGCAATTCATTATTCCATCATCTTTTTGTTATAATTAAAGTAGTAGATAGAAGGAGGTTGCCAAGATGACCAGTCATTATTCTGAAGAATTTACTAGGGATAAACCCTATTCAGTAACAGTCGCCTTTATTAGCCACTTTAACGCCTTACACCAAACCATGAAGAGATTATTAGCGGATGATGATGCTACTTTCTTCCAATGTGTAGAAGAATTGGCCAAAACAAACCAAGTAATCAAACGTAACCATCAATTTTTAGACCAGATTCGCCAGTTACGCAACTTGTTGACCCACCACAAGACAGAGGTTGAAGTAAACCTGGCTTATCCTTCTGAAGAAACCAATCAACAACTCTTTGAAATCAACAAATTACTGACAGAAATACCGTCAACTAGAAAATTTATCAAACCAGTTTTTGCCATTAATATGGATGATAGTCTAGAAAAAGCCTTGACTGATTTACACCACCATCAAGTATCCCAATTACCCGTCTTCAATAAGGAACGCTTGGTATCCGTTATTTCTGCAGAACTCATCACCAAATTTATTGCGGATGAAATTACCAAAAATGCTTGGTTCTATATGGACTTCTCCAAATATCAAGTAAGGCAAATCATCAATCATAGCCATCATAAGAAAATTACCAGTAAACAAATCATCTCACCCGATACCCCAATTTTTGAATTAGATGATTTAATGGTCGACTTGATGCGCAACAACCGAAATGAAGTCTTATTGATTTCGGAAGAAGACGATGTCCGAAAACCTAAAGATATTATTGGAATTGTCACTCAACGGGATATTACGACGATTCTAAACTATTTATAAGATGAGGGTAGACAAAAAAGCTAGCGAAAATTGCCGCTAGCTTTTTGATGTGTGCCTTCTTCAACAAGGACTTATTCAGCTTGATGATCAAATTGCGATTGGTATAGATTGAAGTACTTACCCTCTTTTTCTAATAAACTTTGATGGCTGCCTTGTTCTAAGACATGGCCGTTTTCCATATATAAGATTTGGTCGGCATTTTCAATCGTTGACAATCGGTGGGCTACGATAAAGGTTGTATGGTTGACCATCATTGCATCAAAGGTTTCTTGAATCGCCTTCTCCGTCATCGTATCAATTGAAGATGTCGCCTCATCCAATATCAACATGTCTGGGTCAGTCAGCATAATGCGCGCAATACAAATTAATTGTTGTTGCCCTTTAGAAATGTTGGCCCCGTTCTCACTTAATTTAAACTGGTAATCTTGGTCCATTTGCATGATCATGTCATGGATCTGGGCTTTTTTAGCCACAGCAACCACTTCTTCCATGGTTGCACCCGACTTACCGTATGCAATATTATCGAAAATGGTTCCTTCAAAAATCCAAGAATCCTGTAAAACCATTCCAAATTTTTGTCGTAGATAGTTACGTTGCATATCTAAGGTGTTGACACCGTCAATATGAATCCCGCCGGCTACTGGGTCATAAAACCGCATCAGAAGGTTGATAAGGGTCGTTTTCCCAGCCCCAGTAGGACCTACAATGGCTACTGTATCCCCAGCCTTGATATGGATATTTAAGTCTTCAATTAAAGGTCGTTGGCTATCATAATGGAAGGTTAAGTCTTTAAAATCAACTGCACCTTCAACCGATGCAATTTCTGCTTGGTCGCGTGAAGGTGTCTCTTCCTTAGCCCCCATCAGTTCATGGACGCGAGCAGCCGCAGCTAAAGATGTTTGCATTTCATTAATAATAGAAGAAATATCATTAAATGGCTTGTTGTATTGGTTGGCGTAAGTTAAGAATGAAGAGAAAATCCCCACACTTAATTGGCCAGATAATACAGTAAAAGCACCAACTACACCCACAACAGCATACACAATGGAGTTTAAAACACGCGACGTTGGGTTAATTAAGGCCCCATAAAATTGTGACCACAGACCTGACTCATGCACTTTTTGGTTAATACTGGTAAATTGTTCAATGGCGTCGTCTTCAAAGGTAAAGGCACGGACAATCATTTGCCCTTGGGCCATTTCATCCACGTATCCACCGAGTTCCCCACGTAAATTGACCTGTTCAGTAAAGCGGTGGTAGGTTCTACTGGCAATAATATAAGAAACAACCACAGAAATTGGGGTCAAAATAATGACAATTAGCCCGATTTTAACATCTAGGGATAACATCATCACGATAACCCCGACAATTAAGATCACTCCAGAGAATAAGTTATTAAAACTCTGTAATAAACCATTACCGACTAAATCGACATCATTAATGACGCGAGAAACGAGGTCCCCTAAAGAATGGTTATCCACGTATGATAAAGGTAGCTTTTGGATCTTATTAAAGGCGTCTCTATGTAAGTCCGCAATAATATGGTAGGTTAATCGGTTAGACATCTGGTTTTGTAAATACTGAGCTAGGGCTGCAATTAAGGCGAACACACCCAGCCAGATAATGGCTTGCCACAGAACTTTAAAATCCACTTGGTCCAAACCAACGATTTCATTCACTGCCTGTCCGATTTGAATGGGTATTAAAACTTGAAAAAGGACGGTAATCGTCGAAAACAGGAATAAGCCGATTGTTGTCCAACGGTAACGTTTAATGTAATCCATCAGCCATGAGAATGTTGTTTTATCCATCTGCTAATCCTCCTTTTCTTCTTGCATTTGCGAAGCAACAATCGCTTGATATATATCACTGGATGCTAGTAAGTCATCGTGACTACCAACACCAGCACTGCGTCCATTATTCATGACTAAAATTTGATCAGCCTGTTGTACTGAAGATACACGCTGTGAAATCATGATAATAGTGGTATTTAATTTGCTTAATGCTTGGCGTAATTTCGATTCAGTGGCGAAGTCTAAGGCACTTGACGAATCATCTAGTATTAAAACTTGCGGTTGGCCAACTAAGGCACGGGCAATCGTTAGCCTTTGCTTTTGTCCACCTGAAAAATTTTTACCACCTTGTCGAACGGGCATGTCTAAGCCCAGATCATTTTGAGCGACAAAGTCCTTGGCTTGCGCAATCTCTAAAGCTTGCCACAAGTCTTGGTCACTGATGTTCTTTTTGCCCATCAATAGATTATCCCTAAGCGTCCCTGTAAATAGGGATGCCGATTGAGGGACTAGACCGATTTTTTGACGGTAGGCACTCAGGTCTAAGTTTTGAATCAAGCTATCGTTAATGATAATTTGCCCCTGGTTGACATCGTCATTGCGTAACAACAAGTTAACTAAGGTCGATTTACCAGATGCCGTCCCCCCGATAATCCCAAAGAAGGAACCAGGTTTGATATCAGCTGTGATATTTTCAATGGTATTACGCTCTCCGTATCCAAAAGTTACATCATCAAATTGAATGGCCAAGGGTTCATGCCCAGAAAGTTTGTCCCGGCCACTTAAGATTTCTGGTTCGATGGCTAAAACCTCATCAATTCGGTTTGTCCCAGCAATCCCGCGACTAAATACAAGTAAGATATTCACGAGTACATTTAAAGCCAAGAGAATATTATTCATATACTGAACTAAGGCAACGACATCCCCTTGCATAAACTGGCCATTATTTACCAGTCTTCCACCGAAGAACAAGATAAAAGCAATGGCTAAGTTAACTAAGAAAAGACTTGACGGGTTAGCCAGCGCTTGGAAGGCGCCCATGGTTAATTGCTCGCCTCTTAAAGTCAGGTTTTGTTTTTCGAATCGGTCGACTTCATGTTTTTCGTTGGCGAAGGCACGAATGTCCCGGATGCCCGAAAAGTTTTCACGCACGATGCGCGATAATTGATCCATTCGACGTTGGATTTGGCCATTTTGTTTATTAGTAAAAATATTAATGTATATCAAGATAGCACCAATGATCAATCCACCGATGATAAATATAGGCGCCAAGGTTGGACTCACATAAAAGGCCATCACAATTGAACCGATTAATAAAACTGGCACACGAGAACCTAGTCGGATCATTAAGGCAATGGCCAATTGTAAGTTTTGTGTATCGTTTTCGATTCTTAGAACCACTGACGAAGCTGTAATATTATCCAATTGCTTTCTATCCATACGGTTTAATGTTTTAAACATTTCTAACCGCACTTCAGTCCCAATATCCTGGGCAACTTTAGAAGCCAAATATTGACAAACCAAGGCCGTTAAATAACCTAGTAAAGGCAATACTGCTAACAAGATCCCTTGTCTTATGATGACTGATGGATTGTCTTGATTAATCCCCATGTTAATCAATGTAGCCATCACGATAGGCACTAATAACTCTAAAATGGCTTCGGCTACTTTAGCCATAAATGCCCAAAAGGCTTGGCCTTTATTTTTAAGTAATATATCTTTAACCCGCATAAACTCTCTCCTAGCACGATTATTTTCATTCTAAAATATCATACCATTAATTTTTGATTAGTTGGCGTAATTAAGTCTTTATCAATTTACTTAAACAATTCTTTACTGATTTATTTTTTAAAAAATACAAAAATAGGACAATCACTAGGGCCGCTTTATAAAATATGTGCTATTTCTCATATAGCAGATTCGCTTTCCAATTTTGCAATACATGATTTTATTAAACAAAAAAATGCACGAAACTCACCTCTCGGCAATTTCGTGCATTTTTTGTATTTTTGTTGTCCTAATGATTATCTGTCTTCTTCAGCTACTGGTTTTTTCCAGAAACCTAAAACTAAGGCTGAGATAATTGAACCGATAATTACCGCTAAGATTAGTAGTAATGGTTGGTTACCTAACGCCACCATAGTGATGATACCACCATGTGGTGCAGGTACATTAGTTGTCCAGAATTGTGTTAAACCACCAGCAACAGCAGCACCTAGCACGCTAGAAGTAATCACGCGTAATGGATCAGCAGCAGCAAATGGGATAGCACCTTCTGTAATGAATGTTAGACCCATAATGAAGTTTGTTAAACCTGATTGTTTTTCTGTCTTAGTAAATTTATTTTTAAATAAAACTGACGCCAAAGCGATTGCTAATGGTGGCACCATACCACCGGCCATAACTGCCGCCATGAATTTACCATCACCTGTATCTGTAAAGATACCGATAGAGAAGGCATAAGCTGCTTTATTGAATGGACCACCCATGTCGATTGCCATCATACCACCAAGTAAGGCACCTAGTAATACTAAGTTAGCAGTACCTAAACTTTCCAGGAAGTTCAACATACCGGTATTGATACCAGCAAAAATTGGCCCTAATACAAAGTACATGATAACACCAGTAATTAATAACGTAAGTACTGGGTAGAATAAGATTGTTCTAGTACCTGCAAGTGATTTTGGTAACCCTTTAAGCATTTCAATGACTAAGATTGTCACATAACCAGCAAGGAAACCACCAACTAAACCACCTAGGAATCCGGCACCAGCAGTATTTGCTAAGGCACCTGCGGAGAATCCGGCTACTAAGGCTGGTTGACCACCGATAGATTTAGCGATATTACCAGCAAATACTGGAATTAGGAAAGCAAAGGCTGCAGAACCGATACCATTGAAACCTAAGAATAAGGCAGATTCGCTACCGGCAAATCGTTCAATTAAGAATGAAATGGCAATAATAATACCACCAGCGATAACGAATGGTAACATTGCTGAGATACCGTTCATTAAGTCTTTGTATAATGACTTGAAGTTGAAACGACCTGAACCTGCACCGTCTTCACTTGAAGCATCATCTTCATCTTGACGGTTAGTTGTGTAAACTGGTGCGTCGCCAGATAAAGCTAAATTAATCAATTCTTCAGTTTTGTTGATACCGTCAGCAACTGGACGTTCAACCACTTTTTTACCGTTGAAACGACCCATTGGGACATTTTTACTTACCGCAACAATGATTCCGTCAGCTTTGTCGATGTCTTCTTTAGTTAAACCATGTTTAACGCCTTCAGATCCACGTGTTTCAACTTTAATTTGTACGCCTAGTTCTTTTGCTTTTTTCTTCAAAGCATCTTCAGCCATATAAGTGTGGGCAATACCAGTTGGACAAGCAGTTACCGCAATGATATATGGTTGCTTTTCGTCAACGTCAGCTGCAGAAACATCAGTAGAAGATTCTTCTTCTTTGTTTTCTGCGTCTAATTGTGCTTGTGCTAAGTTTAAAATACCTGTAACAGCTGCAGTATCTTGGGCACCTTTTAAAGCAGCAATGAAGTCTTCGTTCATTAGTAACTTAGAAAGTTCAGCAAGTACTTGTAAATGCGTGTCCGCAGAGCCACCTTCAGCAGCGATCATAAAGAACAATTCAGCTGGTTGGCCATCTAAAGATTCGAAGTCTAAACCGCCTTGTTTTTTAGCAAATACAACTGAAGTTTTGGTAACTGCTTCATTTTTCGCGTGAGGCATAGCGATACCATTACCTAAACCAGTACTCATAGTATCTTCACGTTTTTGGATGTCTGAACGGAAACTATCAAAGTCGCTCACTGCCCCAGTATCCACTAATTTTTGCGCCATCTCGTCTAAAATAGCGGCTTTGTTATCTGCCTTTACATCAAGAATCATTAACTCTTCACGTAGAATATCCGTAATTTTCATATCTATCTCCTTCATTTACGATTGTATACCTTATTTATGTAAAAATGATAGACCCACTGCCCCGTTTAAAGCATCAATGTCTTCCTTCTCCGCCAAGTCTTCTTTAAATGCTGTGGCACTCCCACTTTGTACCGCTAGCACAAAGGCTTGAGAAGCTGGTAAACCTTGTTGTACTCCAGCAACAAATCCGGCAATCATTGAGTCACCAGACCCAACTGTATTGATGACTTTACCTTGAGGTGCATCAGCCTTAACAATACGCTCTTTGTCAATAAATAAGGCACCGTCACCACCTAGTGATACAACGACGTTTTCTGCACCTAATTCTTGTAACTTCTTACCATATAATACAACGTCATCTAGTGAATTGATTTCAACACCGAATAAGTCACCTAACTCATCCTGGTTTGGTTTGACTAAAAGTGGTGCCATTGGTAAGGCTTCGATTAGTTCTTGGCTTGCTGTGTCGAAGATGAATGGAATACCACGTTCTTTCAATAAGCTAATTAAGCTTAAGTAGAAATCTTCCGGTAACCCTTGTGCTTTACTACCTGAAAGGACTATCAAGTCTTCTGAAGTCATCATCTGAATTTGTTGGCGCAATTGGTTAATCGCCTCTTCATCAATGACAGGGCCTGCACCGTTAATTTCTGTTTCATTTTTTCCTTTAGTCTTCACATTGATACGTGTTGGACTAGAAATTTCGATAAATTGAGTAGATGACCCTTCTTTTTCCAACCATTCGCGTATAAAGTCCCCTGAGAAACCACCTACAAAACCTAAGGCAATATTGGGTACTTCAAATTGGTTTAGGATTCGGGATACATTAATCCCTTTCCCACCTGGTAACATCTGTTCACGCGTTGATCTATTCGTCTTCCCTGCTTGGATCTCATCAATGTACATTAAGTAATCGATTGATGGATTTAACGTTAGTGTATAAATCAATTGTTGACCTCCTTTATTTTATATACTTGAGTAAAATCTTCTTTTGCATGTCGGTCTTTAAAAATATTTGTAACGACTTGAAATTCACAATTTAAGGTTACCGTGATTGGATAAGTTTTCTCAAACTTACTTTGGTCAATCATGACATGAACGTCTATACTTTGATAGGCTGCTTGCTCTTTCAAAAAGGCTTCCGCTTCGTCAGTTGTCGTCAGTCCATCATTTAAATCGATCCCATTCATTCCTAAAAACACATGGTGAAAATGGTATTTCTTTAATTGCTTATGAGCGCTTTGACCAACAATTGCTTGGGTATTACCCCGTAAGGTGCCCCCTAATAATTGGATATTCAAGCCTTTACCAGCTGCAACAATCGCTTGATTGACACCATTCGTGATGATATTTAATTGCATGTCTGGTGTGATGAAATCAAGCATTAGTAAAGAAGTTGTACCGGCATCTAGATAAATAGTTTCGCCTTTTTCTATCAGACTCACTGCATATTGGGCAATCATTCGCTTCTCATTTGCATTATCGAGTACCTTGTCACTAAATCGGGGTTCTTCTCCAATTACAGGATTAGCACCCTTCTTCAACTTGGCACCACCATGAACGCGAATTAAGAGTCCTTCATCTTCCAGACTATCTAAATCACGACGCAAGGTTGACTCGCTGGCACTAGTCATGGTGACTAAAGTCTGCAAATCGACCATATGGTGCTGGTTTAAGTAATCTAAGATGATGGTTTTTCGTTCTTCTAATAACATCTTTTTCGAACTCCTTTCATGTAAATATTTTGTAAAGGAGATGCAAACGCTTACTCGATACCACAACCATTATACACGCAAAAACATTCAGAATCAATCATTTTCTTTCAAAATAAAAAAGAGAACAGCAAAATTCATGTCCTCTTCCATAAAAAATGCTTTTTTATGACCGCCTTTTACGCAAATCCTTCTTCTGAATAAAATGGTGGCTGCCCCAAATGTTGGATGGCGTGGTAACGATTTTGGACGATTTCATCCGCCATAGCCGGTAAATCGGACAAGTTCACCCATTTTAAATCATCATGTTTATCGGTTTCCATAATTTGCGGGGTACCCACAAATCGATTGCTCGTCAGATAAATATTATAGTAAGTAGTTTCATCATCTACACGTAGGTGGGTTAGACCCACAAATTCTAAATCGTCTGCCTGAATTTGAATGCCCAATTCTTCATAGACTTCTCGAACCATGGCTTGGCGTACCGTTTCCTGCGCTTCAACATGTCCAGATATACAATCCCACACATTCGCTAACATTTCCGTTTGCCCTCTGTGTTGTAACAGGACTTGCTTTTTTCCATCCAATTCCCGGGTTAAAATTAATATGCCCGCTGAAGGGTTATTATATCGCGATTTCCTACTTGCCATTTCATCACACTTTCTAACTGTACTTTTAAATTTCTTTCTTTGAGATTTCTTTCATTGCATATGGAATTTGTTTGCTAATTTGACTAGGTAGGACGACGTAATGGTATTCATACTGCTGGTCACCAATGTAGGAATGTAAGAAAACCGCCAGCTTAACTGCATCTGCAGTTTTGTTTAATTGACCTGCTAAACCAGCAATCATCCCCGCTAGCGTGTCACCCATACCGCCAGTTGCCATGCCAGGATTACCACCAGGATTTCGGTAACTTACCGGCTCATTTGGCACATAAATTTCCGTTGATGACCCTTTTAATACTAGGATAGTACCCGCTTGGTCTACCCAATTTTGAATACCCTCTTGGTCGTCGGCCCGGACTTTTCCTGCAGTTAGTCTACGCCATTCTCCTTGATGGGGTGTCAAAATGATTTCATGTTGATTATCAGGGGAAAGTAATTCTTGGATTTTCTTATCCTCATCTTCTGCCAAATCTGCCGCCAGTAAATTTAAAGCATCTGCGTCCAAGATGATCTTCAATGAGCGTTTAGAGGATGCAATTGTGGTTTTGATTAGCTTCCATAAGTCCAGATTATCCATCCCAAATCCGGGTCCAACCAACAATATATCCACTTTCTCAATCATCTTCTTGACAGCAAACACATCCGTCCAATCGATAATCATGGCTTCCGGCAAAACAGTATGGATAGCGGGCAAGTTAGCTGAATCAGTTGCAATCGTGGTTAAACCTGCCCCCGAATTGACTGTAGCCATGGTCGCCAATTGGGCAGCTCCACCCATGGCATGGTTCCCCGCAATAATCAGGACATGACCAAACAGGTTTTTATAGGCGTCCTCGTCACGAACTGGTATAAGTCTTTTAACAGCCGTTAAATTCAAATCAACCTTTGATAATGTCACAAACTTCACCCCTTTTCTTTCATTCTAGCACTAGTAAAAGAATATGCCTAACCCTTTACACGCAAAAAGGTTGACCATATTAGCCAACCTCTCGCTTACACATCGTGTGTAATGTATTTGAATTATACTAAACCTTGAGAAATCATTGCGTCTGCAACTTTTTTGAAACCAGCAATATTTGCACCGGCAATTAAGTTATCTTCTTTACCGTATGTGCTTGCAGCTTCTTTCGATTCGCTGAAAATATTTTTCATGATATCTTGTAACATGCCGTCAACTTCTTCAAATGTCCAACTTTGACGTTGGCTATTTTGTGCCATTTCTAGTGCTGAAACTGCTACACCACCGGCATTGGCAGCTTTCGCTGGTCCAACGTAAACATCATTTGCTAATAACGTTTCTGTTGCTGGTGCATCTAAAGGCATGTTAGCACCTTCAGAAATGAATTTCACGCCATTTTTAACTAATTGATCAGCTTGTGGTTTTTTCACTTCATTTTGTGTTGCTGCCGGGATTGCTAAGTCAGCTGCAATTTCGTGGTCCCAAACAGAACCTTCAAAGTAGCTTGCTGTAGATTTAGCTTCTGCATATGCAGTTAAACGTTCACGGCGAACTTCTTTTACATCACGTAAAAGGGCTACGTCGATACCAGTCTCATCGATGATGTAACCTGTTGAATCTGATACTGAAATCGCTGTACCGCCAAGTTCTTGAAGTTTTTCAGCAGCGTAGATAGCTACGTTACCCGCACCAGAAATAATCGCGCGTTTACCTTCAATTGTATCGTTTTTAGCTTTTAACATCTCGTTTAAGAAGTATACAGCACCGTATCCAGTTGCTTCAGTACGTGCTAATGATCCACCATATAATAATGGTTTACCAGTTAAGACACCATTTTCAAAGCCACGTAATTTTTTGTATTGGCCGAATAAAAAGCCAATCTCACGTCCACCAACACCGATATCACCGGCTGGTACATCTTTATCTGGACCGATATATTTTTGTAATTCCGTCATAAAGCTTTGGCAGAATCGCATAATCTCGTTGTCTGACTTACCTTTTGGATCAAAGTCAGCACCACCTTTACCACCACCGATTGGTTGGCCGGTAAGTGAATTTTTAAAGATTTGTTCAAAACCTAAGAATTTTAAGATACTTTGGTTTACTGTAGGATGGAAACGAAGCCCACCTTTATAAGGTCCTAGCGCTGAGTTAAATTGTACTCGGTAACCAGTATTTACTTGAGCATTTCCTTGATCGTCTGTCCAAGGAACACGGAAAGAAATGATTCTTTCTGGAATCGCTAGAACTTGTAGAATGTTTTTTTCTACATATTCAGGATGCTCTTCAATTACTGGCGCAACAGAATCTAAGAATTCGTCTAAAACTTGGATGAATTCTGGTTCAGCTTCGTATTGCTTGTGCCATCTTTCTTGAGTGACCTTAATATATTCTTGTGCATTCATGTTAATTCCTACTTTCTGTTCTTAATTATTACAATATAATGAGAACAGTACTTATTATATACAAAATCGCCAAAGAAGAAAAGTTTTTTACGACAAAATGATAAACATTTTTACACGGAATTTTGAAAGTACCGTCTATTACGTTAGATTATCTGTCATTACCCTACTCCGCTGTCTGAATATCGGTCCATCTATAGTTGATATATGATTGACCTGGTCGGTTGATATCAGATACTTGTGGATTTTCTAAAATTGCTTGATAGGACTGATACGCTGGAATTTGAACAGCATAGTCATCTAAACCAGCTTTTTCAAGCGCAATCAGCGTTTCCCATCTACCACTTGGGTCAAGGGCTTGCGCGCGGCTTTGGGCCACCAATTCATCTAATTGTTCGTATTGGTAGTTCCCCCGGGTAATAGTAGAATCAAAACGTTCTAAATAGTTTATTGGGTCCCCGAAATCAGCTTGCCAGAAAGTGACGCCTAAGTCATAGTCTCCATCAGATAAGGCTGCAAATCGAGCAGATGACGGCATAGTCTTTATGGTAACTTCAATACCCGGCAGGTTTTCTGTTAATTGCGATTGAATATACTCCGCAAAAATTTGACTTTCCTCGTCATCGGCCGCAACCATCTCTAAAGATAATCCTTCTAGGTTAGCCTCCGCCAAACCATTTTCCCAATTTTCTTGGGCAACTTCTAAATTGTAATCTGTTTCAATCGTCGCATCATCTCTAAAATCACCTTCAGTTTCAGGGTTCCAAGCCACTTCACGTGATACGAAGCCGGTGGTAGCAATTGAACCGTTTTGTAGAATATTATTTACAAAAGCTTCCCGGTCGATGGCTTGGTAGAGGGCACGGCGGATATTCAAGTTATCTAATCCCGGTGTTTCGTGGTTAACTTCGATATAATTCGTCCGCGGGATTGGATAAGTTTTGTAGTCTTCATTATTTTGATTTTGGACCGCAAAGTTACCAGTTAATTCGATGACATCTAATTGGCCAGAATCGTATAAATTTAGTGCGGTTGCTGTTTCAGGTAGGTATTGGAAATTAACCGTATCTAAATTCACATTGTCAGCATCCCAGTAGTGGTCATTTTTTGCAAAAGTCCAAGTGTTTCCAGTCGCTGCATCCCATTCAGTCAAAACAAATGGTCCGTTATAGACAGCAGAGTCACTGGTAGACCCGTATTTGTCACCTGCTGCTTCAACTGCCTCTCGATTTTGAGGGTAGTAAGCAGGTACGGTCAAAAGATCTTTAAAGTAAGCTGTTGGATTTTCTAAGGTGATTTCCAAAGTTTTATCATCCACTGCCCGAACACCTAATTCACTGGTATCTAATTCGCCAGCCATGATTTCTGTGGCATTGTTGATTGTACCGTCAAACATATAGGCATAGGGTGCACCCAAGTCAGGATCAACCATTCGTTGCCATGCATAGACGTAATCATCTGCGGTTACAGGGTCGCCGTTTGACCAAGTCGCTGCCTCCTTCAACTGGATGGTGTAGACAGTTCCGTCTTCGGAAACAGTCGGCATATCGTCTGCATCAGCCGCAATTAATTGGTTGTCCAAATCATACGTGTACAAACCGTTATAAAAGTTCATATTGGCTGTGATGGTCGCAATATTCGATGCTGCAAAGGCCGTATCAGCTGATTGAATTTCATCCGTGGATTGGATATTCAATATCTTTTCTGTACTTTCGCCCGAATCACCGCAAGCCGCAAGCATTGCTGCTGCCACTAGTCCCAACGCTATTTTCTTCATATATATTACCTCCCACATTTCTTGATAGCATTTGATTCATTATACAATTGTCCCCCTTGTTTTCAAGTTACAAGTGACAAGGGCTTTTATTTTTGGTAGAATTTAAACTTGGTTGTTTCGATCATTAATAATGAATGAAGTACCAAATTTGCACTTCTAAATACTCATTAAATTTTGATAGATTTGGAAATTCCCATACATCAAGCTTTTAGAACGAGTTACATTTTTTGCAAAAAGATTTTGAGCTAAACAACTTGACTCAGGACTATAAACCCTATATATTGTGTTCATAAGATAAATCACAACTACATGTGGCATATTTAGGGGGATAATAATGGTAACTGTATATACAAAACCAAATTGCATGCAATGCAATTTCACAAAAAAATATCTAACTGAAAAAGAAATCGAATTTCAAACAATCGATATTACAGAATCAGAAGAAGCATTAGCTGAAGTTAAAGGCATGGGCTTCCAAGCTGTACCTGTAATCGTTGCTGAAAACGAAGAAGCTTTCTATGGTTTCCAACCAGACCGTTTAGCAAAATTAGTTTAATCAAATTAAATGAAACGACTGAAGGATAAGCTTCAGTCGTTTTTATAAAAAAAGCGTCACGCCCTTTTCCTCATCATCATGATTTAGGATTTGGACTGTGACGCTTTTATTTGGTTAAATAGAACTTTCTTGTTCTTGATAGTCTGATTCAGCCAAGTCAGCCATGATTTGGTATAAATCACCTGCTGTTAACTGGTCTTTTTCTTCTTTACTAAAATCTTTAATAATTTTACCGTGGTGTAAAAGGATCATCCGGTTACCATATAGTAAGGCATCTTGTAGGTTATGAGTAATCATTAAGGCTGTTAGGTTGTGGTCTTTTACTTGGTCAGATGAAATTTCTAGAATACGTTTAGATGTCTTTGCGTCTAAAGCTGCTGTATGTTCATCTAATAGTAAAATTTCTGGTTTAGTGATAGTTGCCATCAATAAGGCAATCGCTTGTCTTTGCCCTCCGGATAATAAGCCGATTTCAGCATCCAATCGATTTTCTAAGCCTAAATGCAATTGGCTTAATGCCTTTTGGAATTGTTTGCGGTTGTCATCTTTAATAGCTAAACCTAGACCTCGTTTTTGACCGCGTTTCAAAGCTAATGATAAGTTTTCTTCAACGGTCATACGTGGTGCTGTCCCCATTGACGGGTTTTGGAATACTCGGGAAACAAATTTAGCCCGGTCCTCTTCAGCAAGACGACTAATATCTTTATCGTTTAAAGTGATGGCACCTGAGTCTAACAGGAAGGTGCCGGCAATGGCGTTCAATAGGGTTGATTTCCCTGCCCCGTTACCCCCAACAATGGTAATGAAGTCGCCCTTCTCTACTATTAATGATAAGTCATCTAGGGCTGCAAAGGCATCCGGTGTTCGTTTGTTAAATACTTTTTTTGCTTGGTTAATTTCTAATAAGGTCGTCATTATTTAGCCACCTTTCTGTATTCACGGTAGTCAGCCACTTTATTTTGAATGGTTGGAACAGCCAGACATAGAGCAACGATAATTGCTGAGAATAGACGGAAGTCATTCGCTTCAAAGTTCATCATTAAGACAATCGTTAATAGTAAACGATAAATAATTGAACCCACTAGGATCGTGATAAAGCGAACCCCTAATTTCACATTGCGGAATAGGACTTCCCCGATAATAATAGAAGCTAAACCAATAACAACAGTACCAACACCCATTTGAATATCAGCATAGCCGTTATCAGTAGAGACAATGTAACCTGAAACAGCAATCAATCCATTGGCTAGCATGTAACCAAGCATAGTCATTTCTGACGTTTCAATCCCTAGTGATTTAGCCATTTGCATGTTATCACCTGTTGCAATCAAAGCTTGCCCCATTTCTGTTTTAAAGAAATAAGTTAACAGTAAAATAATAGCTACTACAACGATTAAACCAATCACAATGGTATCTACATTACGTGGCAAGGATAAACCAGCAATCGCGTTTTTTAAAGTCGTCACCGTTGATAATGACATGTTGGCCTTACCCATGATTTTCAAGTTGATTGAGTAAATCCCTGTCATGGTAATAATCCCTGCTAATAACGGATTAATTTTCAAGCGCGTTACTAAAAACCCTGTAATAGCACCTGCAGCCATACCTGCTAAAAATGAAATCAACAATGTCGCAAAAGGATCAATATTAAAGTAAAGCATTTGGGCACCAATGGCACCACCCAATACAAACGACCCTTCAGTTGTCATATCCGGTGCATTTAAAATTCTAAAAGTAATATAGATTCCAAGACCCATTACAGCCCAGATTGTCCCTTGAGAAAAAGCACTAATTATCATGTCCATATGGTCCCCTCCTTATTCGCCAACTAATTCAGCGTATTCGTCACTGTTAACATCAATTGCCGCATCAATCAATTCTTGAGGTAGTTTAATGCCCAATTCTTCAGCTTTAGGTGTATTGATGTAGGTATCTGTTTTGTCATTATAGATAATTGGATAAGTTGCTGTATCTGCGCCTTCAATGACATCTGCTACTACTGTCGCTGTATCTAAACCGAATTGATATTGGTTGATACCAACTGTCGCTAACCCACCGTCAGCAACCATAGCGTCTACTACTGGAATAACTGGAATGCCGTTTGCATCTGTTACTTGAATTAAGGTATCCATAGCACTAGCAATTGTATTGTCATTTGGTACCCAGATAACATCCACTTGGCCAGCCAATTGTTCAGCAACTGATGCTAGGTCATTTGTTGAAGTAATGGTAGATTCTACTACGTTCAATCCTCTTGATTCAGCTTCAGCCTTGGCTTCACTAACCGTTTTGGTTACATTCGATTCTGAAGAATTGTAAATAATGCCGACATTTTCCATATCTGGTAAAATTTCTTGCATTAAATCAAATTGTTCTGCAACTGGTGCCATATCTGTAACCCCTGTTACATTAGCCCCTGGTTTTTCATCAGAAGCGATAAAACCGTTGTTAGCTGGGTCTGATACCGCAGATAAGATTACCGGACGATCGCCGTTAGCAGCATTGGCTAAAGCTTGAGCAGCTGGCGTTGCGATGCCGACTAAAATATCTGCATTTTCAGCAAGAAAAGCATTCGCAATCATGGCTAAATCAGATTGGTTTCCTTGGCCATTTTGGTAGTCAATTGTGATGTTTTCACCATCTACATAGCCACGCTCAGCCATGCCATCATAGAAACCATCTTTAATTTGGTCTAATGAAGGATGTTGGATAAATTGTAATAAACCGATAGTGATGTCTTCTTCTGTTTCCACTAATTGAGATTTATCCACCTCTTGACCTGTAGCTTCTAGCCCTTCTCGTTTTGCAATAAGGGTTGGCATTGCTAGATATAATGCAAAAAGGGCAAGCACTAATACCGCACCCATACTTGAAATTTTCTTCATGTCTTTCCTCCTAATTTTGACAATAAAAAACGCCCCACTCTAAACTGTAGGACGCTGGGTCCCACATAGTTGATTGATAAATCATTACTATCATGTCTATGTGGGGGTTATTTTGAAAGGCTCAAATTTTGTCTCCACATAAATACAGTCCAGAAAACTGAAGTTGTATCTATGCGCACTCGTGCAGATACAACTAATTCATGTGGCTTTGCCAGTATTTCATTGTTTGCACAGCAGTTAACATTTGAGTGGCTCCCTTCGTCTTTGATATCTCATTAAACAAATATTAACAAATCATGAGAAAAATGACAAGCATAATATCTGGAATATGAGCATTTTTGCCTAGAAAAAATCTTGTCAGCGAAAAATCGCAACTTTTGCTAAAATCGCCAATATCCCTTATAATGAAACGCTAGGAAGGTGGTGCTTACATGTCATTTGACGGTATGTTTACCCATGCACTGATTAAAGAATTAAACACAACATTTGCGGGCGGACGTATTCATAAAATCCAACAGCCATACGATATGGAGTTGGTCTTAACAATTCGCGCAAATCGCAAAAATCACAAATTATTGATTTCAGCCCATCCAAGTTTTGGGCGTATCCAAGTCACAGAACAAGCTTATAATAACCCAGAAACCCCACCAAACTTTACTATGGTATTGCGTAAGTATGTTGAAGGGAACATTATTGATAGCATTGAACAGTACGACAATGACCGGATTATCCTCTTCAATTTAACTAGACGAGATGAATTAGGCGACGCTAGCCAGCAACAATTGATTGTTGAAATTATGGGTCGTCATTCAAATATCTTTTTATTAGATAAGGATAATAAGATTATCGATGCCATCAAACATGTGCCCATGTACCAAAATACTTTTAGAACGATCCTACCTGGGGCGACTTACCAACTGCCCCCAATCCAAAACCAGGTTAATCCCTTTAAGGTTGGCGAAAACTTTGAATCCGACAAGTCCTTAATGACAGCTAAATTCTTACAGAGTCAACTTATGGGATTAGGTCGTGATTCAGCAATTGAATTGGCAAGCTTAATTGAAAAAGATAGTCGTAAACCTTATCAAGTGATTCAAGACTTCTGTGCGGACTTTGAAAATCCAAATCCAACCTTAGTGGTCCAAGATGATAAGCAACATTTCTTAGTCTTCCCTTACACAACAATTTCAGGAGAAGAAAGTCATTATGACGATTTGAGCGCCCTATTAACGGCTTATTATGCAGAGAAGAGTAAGCATGATTATGTCCGTCAAGTCGGTAATGCCATTATTCAAGTCGTTGAGAAGAATCTGACTCATCAACACAAACGGTTGGCTAATTTAAACCAGGATATGGAGAAATCATCTAAGGCCGACATTTTCCAGTTAAAAGGTGAATTATTGACAACCTTCCTTTACCAAATTGAAAAAGGCCAAACTGAAGTAACTCTAGCCAACTACTACGACAATGATCAACCCATTACGATTAGCTTAGACCCTGCCTTAACACCGTCACAAAATGCGCAGAAATACTACCATAAGTATAATAAACTACGGAATGCCATTAATCATATCGAAAAACAAAAAGTCGTTGCTGAAGCTGAGATCCAGTATTTAGAATCCATCCAAACCCAATTGAACTTCGCCGAACCAAATGAATTGGCGGATATACGGGATGAATTAATTGACCAGGGTTATCTTAAAAAACAAAAACAAGATAAGAAAAAACGGTCAAATAATGGCTCAGCTAAACCGCGTGAATATAAAACAGTGGAAGGTAACCGGATTTTAGTTGGTCGAAACAACAAACAAAACGACCAATTAACCATGCGCCAGGCCAATAAAAACCACTTTTGGTTCCATACCAAGGATATTCCTGGTTCACATGTTATTTTAGAAACCGATGAACCTAGTGAAGCTGAAATCATCCAAGCAGCTGAATTAGCCGCATCCTTTTCAAAATATAGCCAATCCAATAATGTGCCCGTTGATTACACGCAAGTAAAACACGTGAAAAAACCAAACGGAAGTAAACCTGGATTCGTGAATTACTTTGAACAAAAAACGATCTTTGTCACACCAACAAAAATCGTTTAAGTATCGATATTAAAAACTCATCACTGAATATACAAAAAGACCGATTGGCAGATTGCTCCCCCCTAGCTCGCTCGCAAGGGTAGTCATCAAACCAGTCGGTCTTTTTACTACATATATTTTCTAAATAATCCGTTTATAAGCGTGTTTCTTCACCTGACAGGTAAATATTGGTAATTGATAAATTTCCCCATCACAGTTCAGAACCATCGGGCTGCCATCCTTACTGGCATAAATCACTTCATCACATAATACATTATCTAGCTCTGCCAAATCTTCATGGTTTCCAGCGAAAAACTTGTATAAGACAGCCCATATTTTATGCATAGGCATGGTTTGTACATAAACCAATTCTAGAAGGCCGTCATTCACTTGACCATCAGTGTTGATCTTAAAACCACCACCATACATAACCCCATTGCATAATGCGGCCAGAATATATGGCTCATCCATCAGCTCCAACTCTGCCCCTTCTTTTCTGGCTATTAGGCAAATATCGAATGCCGTACCTGCTTGTAAGGCCTTTGGAATCGAAGCCATGTAGGCGTATTTTTGCAAGAATTTATGCTTTTCTTTAAAGTCATTGGCTTGAAAAACAACATTCGCATCGGCGCCAACACTCAAAATATTCATAGTATACAAGTCTAATTCAGGAATATAAATGGCATCCGTTTCGCTCGTTTTACCCTTAAAAATATGGTCAATCTGGTCTTTAACCGAACGGTTGCCATATAAGCCAGTATATAAGTCATTCCCAGTACCTAAGGGCAAAATAGCAAAAGTAAGCGCAGTATCTATCATCAAATTCCCGATTGAATGGACAGTTCCATCACCACCACAGGCAACAACTACCCCATATCGATATTTTTCTGAAAAACGGTCAATCAAAAATTGGCTAGACGCCTTTGATGTCGAATACACTAAAAAGATATCGTCTTTATTCAATCCTGCTTTTGAAGCCCGGTCTAATACCAATGCATTTATATCGGCCTTCTTCTTTTTCCCAGCAGCTTGGTTAAAAATAAATAAGAAACCCTTATTTCCCATGTTTGACACCTCTTTTATTTTATTACGTGTATGATTATGCCCTCTATTATACCAAACACTAGGCTATCAGACGAATATTGGTCAGTATTTTCACATTCATCGAATGTACGTTTGTATTGACCGAACGTATGTGCTATACTGATTATAAAATAAAACGTGAATAGTTAGAACTCATAACCCACAAAAAAGGAGTACAGCTAATGAAAGAACGTCATCTACAAATTCTAAAATGTATCTATTCAAACATTCAAAGTCAAGGGTTCCCCCCAACAGTAAGGGAAATCTGTGAAGCCGTGAACCTATCTTCAACTTCTACAGTCCATGGCCACCTTTCTCAATTAGAAAAGCAAGGTTATCTACTTCGGAATGCGACTAAACCGCGTGCTATGGAAATCACAGAAAAAGGCTTGGAATTACTAGGTGTATCTAGTCAAGGTATCCCAATGATTGGTACGGTAACTGCCGGTCAACCAATTACTGCCGTTGAAGATATTGAAGATTATTTCCCTATTCCGCCTACTTTGAAAAACCAATCAGAATCCCTATTTATGCTGAAAATCCGTGGTGATTCAATGATTGAAGCAGGCATTTTAGACGGAGACTTCGTTATCGTTCGTCAAGAATTGTCTGCCCAAAATGGTGATATTGTAATCGCCATGACAGACGAAGGTGAAGCTACTTGTAAACGATTCTTTAAAGAGGATGGGTATATTCGCCTACAACCAGAAAACCATAGCTTAGAGCCTATTATTTTACCAGACGTACAAATTTTAGGACGCGTAATCAGTTTATTTAGAGAACATACTTATTAATTCCTTATACCATGGTGGCATCCATTATCCGATGATCATCATGGTTTTTTTTGCACTCAAATTAACCATGTCGATGCCTATACGACAATCACCTATTTACATTTTTGAAATATCCACTAAATTAATCGCAAGAGATATTCCAGATTGCAGGCGTAAAGTATATGAAGCAATATATCGTCGATGCATTTGCAGAACAATTACTTGAAGCTAATCCTGCTTCTGTATTTAGAAAAGTGGTTACCAGAGGACTTGATAATTAACATCACAAAGGAAAATATCCTGTCAGAAACAGCCATCGCGGTTAAAGAAGCTGGCAACTACCATTTACGTTAGTTTACCCTCGACGGTAAATTGATCTTCGTGGACCTGCGACAGGTTTCGTCATCATGAACTATATCGATTCAAGTTTCTTCTGATACACTTAGTGGTCAATTAACAGTAACTTGTGATGGTGACCAATATGTCATGGCCTTCCCGTCTTATGAGCTGTACCTGAATTGAATATTACCGCCTAATAATGATTGCTCGACCAATATGCTATTATTTAGGTTCTATAATAAATAGTGTTGGTGAGAATTCATATTGAATCTCATTGACACTATTTTT